>JADYYC010000238.1 GCA_020853835.1 Anaerolineales bacterium | reverse complement strand
GGACGTGATCAGCCGCTGGATCGACACCGATTACGCCCTGCCAACCGGGCGCATCCAGGGGCAGGCGGTCGATGAGGACAAACACCCCATCCCGAACCTGCTCATCGCCGCCGGCGGCGCCCAGACCATCACCGCCGCGGACGGCTCGTTTATGCTCGAGGGCCTGCCGCCGGGGGTGCACAACCTGGTGGGCTACGCGATGGACGGCGCCTACGAGGTGTTCCAGCAGGGGGCGCAGGTGGCGGACGGCTCCACCACCCCCACCCCGATCACATTGAAGAAGGCGACCTTTATCAACGTCGTCTTTGCGGTCAAGCCGCCCGCGGGCACGCTCCCGGTGGTGCCGCTGCGCATGGCGGGCAACCTGAGCCAGCTCGGCAACGCCTTCGCCGACCTGGCGGGCGGGATGAGCGGCGCGGCCGCCAACATGCCCGTCCTTTCACCCCTGCCGGACGGGCGTTACACCATCACGGTCGCCCTGCCGGTCGGCGCCGACATCCGTTACAAATACACGCTTGGCGACGGCTTCTGGAACGCCGAGCGCATGCCATCGGGGGCCTTCAACCTGCGCCAGATGATCGTCCCCCAGGAGACGGCCCTCATCGAAGACACGATCGACGCCTGGTTTTCGGGCTCGACCGCGGCCGTCACCTTTGACCTGACCGTGCCGGACGACACCCCCGCGGGAGATTTCGTCTCGATCCAGTTCAGCCCGCTCTTCGGGTGGACCGAGCCGCTCTCGATGTGGAAGCTGGGCGAGAACCGCTGGGCTTATGTGCTTTACAGCCCGCTCAACCTGCCGGGGAACGTGAGCTACCGCTACTGCCGCAACGGGCAGTGCGGCGCGGCGGACGACGCTCAGACGCCCGGCGCCTACGGCAAGGGCCGCCCGCTCGAGATCAACGAGAAACCCCAGACAATCAGCGACGAGGTGAAAGCCTGGGAGGACTGGTCCGGCGGGGCGAGCGCGGTCCTGCCGGCGGTCGAGGACGTGGGCGAGCGCAGCCCGAACTACTGGGCGGCGACCGGCCTGCTCCCCGATTACCACCCCTCCTGGGACGGGCTCATGCCCGCCGCCTTCGAGACGATCCACGCTTACGGGTCGAACCGGATCATCCTACGCCCCACCTGGACCTACGGCCGCCGGGCGCCCGGCAACCAGCTCCCCATCCTGGCGCCCCAGCCGGGGCGCGACCCGAGCTTCAGCGAGCTGACCAAGATGGCCGGGCAAATCAGCGAGCGGGGCATGCAGGCCATCGTCTACCCCGCGCCGGTTTTCCTCATCCCCCAGGCCGAGTGGTGGGCCAGCGCCCCGCGCGGCGAAAGCTGGTGGCAGGTGTGGTTCGAGCAGTACCGCGGCTTTGCCCTGCACCACGCCAGCCTGGCGGCGGCGTCAAAGGCGGGGACGCTCATCCTGGGCGGGGAGTGGCTGCGGCCGGCCCTGCCGGGCGGCAGCCTGCCCGACGGCTCGCCGAGCGACCTCCCGCAGGACGCCGAGGCGCGCTGGCGCGACCTGATCAGCGAGGTGCGGACGCGCTTCACCGGCCAGGTGGGCTGGTCGCTTTCCTATCAGGACGTGCTCGCCCCGCCCGTGTTTCTGGATCAGATCGACCTGATCTACCTCGAGCTTCCCGCCGGGCCGGGGGGCGATTACGAGGCCGCGCTGGGGCAGGGGCTTGCAAGCTGGCTGGACAACACCCTGTTGCCGTTCCAGGTGCTGGAGAACAAGCCGCTCGTGCTGGGCGCCAACTGCCCCTCCGACCCCGACCTGCAGGCGCAGGTGGACTGCTACCAGGCCCTGCTGGCGCAGGCGAACCGCCTGGGCTGGATCAGCGGGGTGGCGGCGGAGGGCTTTTACCCGCCAGCGGCGCTGCGCGACGCCTCGGCCTCGGTGCATGGCAAGCCGGCCGCCGAGCTGTTGGGGCTTTGGTTCCCCGCGCTGACGCGCTGAGACCGGCCTGTTTTCTCCTATCTTCTGATCCAGAGCGAAACCTGATGCGCCGCGCCACCGTCCTCGTCTCCGCCGACGCCGAGTGGCGGGCCGTCCGGGCGGCCTACCCCGATCACCCGGCCCTGCCGGGGCTGTTTGGCGAGACTTTTGTGACGGTGATCGGCGGATGGCAGGCCCGCTTCCTGCACGGCGGGTGGGGCAAGATCGCCGCGGCCGCCTCCGCCCAGGCCGCGGTCGACCGCTACGAGCCGGACTTGCTGGTCAACCTGGGCACCTGCGGCGGGTTCGCCGGCGCCATCGAGAGGGGCGAGATCGTGCTCGCAGAGCGCACCGTGGTCTACGACATTTACGAGCAGATGGGCGACCCCGAGGCGCACCTGGCCCACTACGCCACCGAGATCGACCTTGCCTGGCTGCCCGAGCCTTACCCCCACCCCGTCCGGCGGACGCTGCTGGTTTCGGGCGACCGCGACCTGCTGGCTGAAGAAGCGCCGCTGCTGATGCAGAGGTACGGGGCCGCCGCGGGCGACTGGGAATCGGGGGCGATCGCCTGGGTGGCGCGGCGCAACAAGCTGCGCCTGCTCATCCTGCGCGGCGTGAGCGACCTGGTGGGCGCGCACGGCAGCCCCGCCTACCGAGACCCGGACTATTTCGAGCGCGCCGCCGGCGAGGTGATGGAGCGCCTGCT
>JADYYC010000237.1 GCA_020853835.1 Anaerolineales bacterium | reverse complement strand
GCTGGTTCATCAGCCGCCGAACGTGCTGCTCGATGAGCCGACTTCGGGATTGGATGTGATGAGCACGCGCGCGATGCGTGGATTTATCCGGCAGTTGCGAGACCAGGGCCGCTGCGTGGTCTTTTCGAGCCATGTCATGCAGGAGGTCTCGGCGCTGTGCGATAACATCGTCATCATAAACCGGGGCCGGGTCGTTGCCAGCGGCGCGCCCGAAGACTTGCTCGCCCAGACCGGGCAGTCTAACCTGGAAGACGCGTTTGTCGCCGCGATCGGTTCGGAAGAAGGGCTGGTGCGCGCATGAACAGCTTCCGGCGCATCTGGATCATCCTGTCCAAGGAGGTCTCGGACAACCTGCGCGACCGGCGCTCGATCTTGAGCGCCATGGCCAGCTCGCTGATCGGCCCGTTCATCATTTTGCTGATGATCGTGATTCTCGGGCGGACTTTGTTTGCCGACTTCCAAAAGCGCACGTTCGACCTGCCCGTGCTGGGCGCTGAATACGCCCCTGAGCTGATGACGTTCCTGCGTCAGAACGGCGTTGTCATCCAGCCGGGGCCGGAAGACCCAGAGGCGGCGGTTAAGAATGGCGACCTGCAAATTGTTCTGGTGATCCCAGGGGAGGATTATGCGGAGGATCTGAGCGCTGGACGCCCTGCAACCGTCCAGATTGTGCTGGACGCCTCGCGCCAATCGGCCTCGGTCGTGGTCGAGCGCACGCGCGTGCTGCTTAAATCATATAGCAACACGATCGCCATGCTGCGCCTCATGGCGCGCGGCGTGGACCCGAATGCGATCCGCCCGCTGCAGATCGAGGAGCGCGATGTCTCCACGCCCCAGACCCAGGCGCTCATTTTCTTGAACATGATGCCCTACTTTGTGGTGCTGGTAGTCTTCGTGGGGGGGATGTACGTGGTGATCGACGCCACCGCGGGCGAGAGGGAGCGCGGCTCGCTGGAACCGCTGCTGATCAACCCGGTCCGGCGCTGGGAGCTCGTGTTGGGAAAGCTCTTTGCGGCGGTGCCATTCGCAATGGCCGCGCTGGTGGTCACGCTGGGGGCTTTCTGGTTGGCTTTTAACTTCTTCCCGATCGAAGATTACATCGGTTATAAGTTTTCACTCAACTTTTCCGCGCTGGCAGGCATCTTCCTGATCGCGCTCCCGATGATCTTCCTGGCTTCGAGCATCCAGATGATCGTGGCGACGGCGACGAAGAGCTTCAAAGAGGCGCAAACGTATACCTCGCTGTTGGCTCTGGTCCCGGCTCTGCCAGGCCTGGGATTGGCCTTTATTCCCGTGAAGCCCAATCTCATAAACATGCTGATACCGACTTTTGGACAGCAAATTATCATCAACCAGCTTATGCGCGGCGAGCCGGTTCAGGCCGGCTACGCGATCCTGAATGCGCTGTTCACGCTGGTTGTCACGGTGGTTCTGATCTTGATATCGGTGCGCTTGTACGAACGCGAGCGCATCATTTTTGGGCCGCGCTAGGGTTACGAGCTGGTTATATCTGAAGAAAGGCCCCGCCCTTGACGTCTCAACGGACAGAATAGGGTCGATCCAGGTGGCGCTGCTTCCATAGCTGGCTCGTCAACTGGATCTGACCGGTGTGCATGCCCGTGTGATCGAGCGCGTGCAGCAACGCCCAGGCAGGGCGGACGGTGCGCCCATCGCGCGGGTCGGTGCGCTCCTTTTCCAGGTCTTCCAGGCTCAATTGTTCAAACGCAGCGCGCAGCACCGCCTCAGACTGGCGCAGGCGGGCGATCAGCTCGTCGGGTTGCAAACCGGCGACCTGGAACTCAGCCGCGCGGTCACGCCCGCTGGGCTGGCCCATGACGACGTCGCTGGAAAGGAATTTCTCGGCCCCGGTCAGGTGCACCACCAGCGCATTGATCGAATTCATCTCCGGGCCGGGCGTCCAATCGAGGGCTTCGGGTGGCAATCCCGCGAGCGCCTGCTCGATGTCCTGGTGCAAGTTGCGAAAAAGGGCGTAAAGCTCGTCATAGAAAGGGGTCATTGCGTACTCCTCAATAGAATCGGTGGGGGAAACCCTCCTGTTTGCAGGGTGGATTATACCTGTGAGATGGGATAGAGGACAACTTGATTTTATATTGGAAAACCGGGCTTTGGTTGGAGCCCGGCTTTCACAATGTAAGGGTCTAGCTGTCGAATGTCAGCAGCAAGTCTGGCAGCACAAGCGGCAGGCGCTCGGTGTGGTCTGTGTAATCCGGCATGCGCCTTTCGTAAGGCTCGCTCATCAGGGGCGAGGAGATCAAGTAGTCTGCCGTGGCGCGGTCGCAGGCGACCGGGATGTTCCAGACCACCGCGATGCGCAGCAGCGCCTTGACATCCGGGTCGTGCGGCTGCGGCGAAAGCGGATCCCAGAAAAAGATCAAGAGATCGATCTCGCCCTCGGCGATGCGCGCCCCGATCTGCTGATCGCCGCCCAGCGGGCCGCTCTGCAGGCAGGTGATGGACGTGCCGAGGACATCGGCTAACATGCGCCCGGTCGTGCCGGTGGCGTAGAGCTGGTGCTTTGCTAGCAGCCCTTTGTTGAACTCTGCCCATTCGAGCAGGTCGGTTTTCTTGTGATCGTGCGCCACCAGCGCAATGCGCTTTGGCTGGAGCGGCTCTATCTGCAAGCCGCTTTCAGGTTCGGGGCGCCCTGGGCTCTCGTTAAGAGCCAGTTCAGGTGTTTGTTCATTCTGTATCATAGTGTTCCTCCTGACCCAGCGCCGTCAAAGGGATGGTAATGATTTGACCGTCCTGAAGCCCCAACACACGACAGCCGCAGACGACGCAGGTCTGCAAAGCTTGAAAATCCGGTAATTTGACAGGATTCAGAAGGGGGAAGTGGGATCAGGAACGGATCCCTTATGGCGGTAGGTCGGGCAACATTATACCGCAAACAACGCCGGGTCAATGGATAAGCCAGGTTTCCAGGATTAACCAGAGTTAAGCAAGGCGGCTTTTTTGTGCTTGCCGTCCGGTTTGGAGATGAGAAAACCCGAATTCACATTACAATATGGTTTATTCTCAAGATGGGAACCTGACCGACCTCCAAGGGTGAGTTTGGATGGCTTTGGAAAAGCTCAATCTGTTTATGCATCGAAAAGAGAAGAATACCAATCTATCATCACTGCTGTTCATCGGGTTGATGGGGATAATTGCATTTTCGTTGATGGTCTGGATCACGCCGCTTGGCGC
>JADYYC010000236.1 GCA_020853835.1 Anaerolineales bacterium | reverse complement strand
GGCTGGTCAAGGGCGCCCACAAGGGAGAGGGGCTGGGCAACCAGTTCCTCGGTCACGTTCGCGACACCGCGGCGCTGCTGCACGTGGTGCGCTGCTTCGAAGACCCCAACGTCGTGCATGTGAGCCCCCACCCCGACCCCGCCAGCGATATCGAGACCATCCACGTCGAGCTGGCGCTCGCCGACCTGGAACAGGTCGAGCGCAAGATCGTCCGGCTGGAAAGCGCCCTCAAGGCGGACAAGAAACTGGCGGGACAGATGGAGCTCTGCCAGAGCCTGCGCGACCACCTGAGCCGGGGGGGCCAGGCGCGCCGCTTCGAGCCGGCTTCGCAGGCCGATTTCGACGAGATCAACCACGAACTGCGTCTGCTGACCGCCAAGCCGACCATCCTGGTCGCCAACATCGACGAAGCCGCCCTGACCTCTGGCAGCCCCAACCTGGACGAAGCCCGCCGCGTGGCGCAGGAGCAGGGCTACGAGCTGGTGGTGATCTGCGCCGAGCTCGAAGCCGAGTTGGTAGATATGGAGCCGGCCGAGCGGGAGGAATACCTGGCGCTCAGCGGCGTCGAAGAGACCGGCCTCGACAAGGTGATCCAGGCCAGCTTTCAAATGCTCGATCTGATCAGCTTTTTCACCTTCAACGAGAAAGAAGCCCGCGCCTGGAACGTGCCGCGCGGCACGCCCGCCCCCAAAGCCGCCGGCGCCATCCACACCGATTTCGAGCGCGGCTTTATCCGCGCCGAGGTGATCCCGTTCGAGACCTTCGAGCGCTACGGAAGCGTCAGCGCGGTCAAGGCCGCCGGGCTGATGCGCCTGGAAGGAAAGGAATACCCCGTCCAGGACGGCGATGTGATCTACTTTCGTTTCAACGTTTGAGCGAGGGGAAACCTCAATCGACCTGGTAGGGCACCTCGATGACCACGACCCCCGGGCGATTGATCAACGCCCGGCGCAGCCATTCCGCCGCGTTGGCGTGCAGGATACCGGCCCCCGGGCTGTGCGAGACAAAGCGCGGCACCACCACCGAAACCACCTCGCCGGGCTGGCTCTGATCGGCGACCTCTTCGATGTAATCCAGCAAAGGCTCGATCAGCAGGCGGTACTGCGAGTCCAGGATCACCAGCCGCACGCCTTCGCCCCAGGTGCTCCACTTCTGGCGCGCTTTCTCGGCATCCACCGGGTCGATGATGACGTGCACCGCGGTGACGTCGTCGGATAGCGAGCGGGCGTAATTCAGGGCGTAGATGGCGCCGCGATGCACGTTTGAGATGAGCAGGATCACCCTCTGACGCGTGATCTGGCGTGGGCTGCCAAAGTCCTCGAGCGTCAGTTTTGCCGCCAGCCGCCGGTAGTGGCGGTGGACAAACAGGAATGAATACACCAGCAGGGGGATGATCAGCAGCACGATCCAGGCCCCGTCTCGGAACTTGGTGACCGCAAAGACCAGCACCACGACCGCGGTGGCAACCGCGCCCACCCCGTTCACCGCCATCTTGGTCCGCCAGGAGGCGTCGTGCTTGAGGGTCGATCCGCGTTCCTGCACGCTTTGGCCGGGCTGCAGCTTGCCCGATTTCCACCAACGGTGCGCCATGCCGGATTGCGAAAGCGTGAACGAAAGGAACACCCCGATCGCGTAAAGCGGGATGAGGGCGGTCACGCGCGCCTGGAAGATGAAGATCAGCAGGCTGGCGATCAGCGCCAACAGGACGATGCCGCGCGAGTAGACCAGGCGGCTGCCGCGGAACGTCAACTGGCGGGGCAGGTAGCCGTCCGCGGCGATCATCGCGCTCAGCCGCGGGAAATCCGCATAGGCGGTGTTGGCGGCCATGATCAGGATCACCGTGGTCGCCGAGATGGTGATCAGGTACATAAAGCCGCGCCCGCTGTAAACCGTGCGCACCAGTTGTGAGATGACCGTTTCGGTCTCGGACGGGATGGCATGAATCTGCCCGGTCAGAAAGGCGATGCCGAGGATGAGCACGCTCATGATCACCGCCATCCAGACCAGGGTGACCCCGGCGTTGTGGCTGCGCGGCTCGCGGAAGGCGGTGATCCCGTTCGAGATCGCCTCCACCCCGGTCAGGGCGGTGGTGCCGCTCGAAAAGGCGTGCAAGAGCATGAACAGCGTCACCGGCTGCATGACGTCGACAATTTCGATCGGCGGCGGGTCAACGACCGCCCCGAGAGCCCCGAAGAAATGGCGCGCCACTCCGATAATGACGGTGAGGGCCATCGTCACGACAAAGAAATAGGTCGGGATGGCAAATGCAAAACCCGATTCCTTCACCCCGCGCAGGTTCACGAGCATGATGAACAAGACCAGCCCGATCGCGATAATCACGCGGTAGGTCAGTAACTCAGGGAACGCCGAGACGAGCTGGGCCACGCCGGAGGAGATCGAAACCGCCACCGTGAGAATGTAATCGGTGAGAAGCGAAGCGCCCGCCACCAGCGCCGGCAGGGTGCCCAGGTTGTCGCGGGCGACGATGTACGAACCGCCGCCGTCCGTATAGGCGTGGATCGTCTGCTCGTAGGAGATCGCCACGACGGCGAGCAGGAGCACGATCGCAATGGCGATCGGAAATGCATAGCCAAAAGCCACCGTGCCGGCCGCCGCCAGGATCACCAGGACTTCCTGCTGGGCGTAAGCGGTGGAGGAGAGCGCGTCGGAGGCGAACACCGCCAGGCCGATGGCTTTCCCGATAGTCTGGTGCGGCGCGTCGGCGGTGGAGAGCGGACGTCCGATCAGAAATGAGCGCCACGACTGGGGGGGTTGGTAGTCCGAGCCGCGGTATAAAATGCCGGAATCCAGCGAATAACCGTTCTTATTTTTCATTAATTATTTACTCACGAAGAGAGATTATATCACCGAGAAGTCTCTACACCGGTTCGATCAGGCGGCCTATCAATTCTGAGAACGCTTGCGCAAGGGCGCGGGTGAGCTTTCCGGGGCATTCGCGACCGATCTCGACCTCATCGATCCGGCGCAGCGGCAAGATCCCGCGGCTGGAACTGGTCAGAAAGGCCTCCTCCATGCGGGGCAGTTCATGCATATGCACCGGCTCGAAGCGCACGGGAAAACCCATACTCTCGGCGCACTCCAGCGCCAGGCCCCGCGTCACGCCTTTGAGCACGCCCTGGGCGGCGGTGCGCAACTGGCCGTCCAGGACGGCGAAGAAGTTGCTGGTCAACCCCTCGGTCAACTCCTCTTGCGGGTTGACCATGAGCGCCTCGTTGACCTCGGGCGAGAGCAGCTTGCGCGCCTCCCTCGAGCGCTCGATAAAGCGGGTCAGCTTGGCTTCGGGCAGCAGGCGGCCCATGCGCACGGTGACCGCCGCCGCGCCCCTTTCGTATAGCTCCGCCGGCGGCGTGACCAGCGGCTGGGCGGCGATAAAAGCGCGCCCCGGCTGTTCCTCCAGGTCGACGCTGATCCTTATGCGCAGGTCGCCCCGGGCGCTGATCCCCTCCCAGTAGCGCGTCATGGCCTGGCGCAGCGCCTCGCGCATCACGGTTTCCACCAATGGCAGCGGGGTCCCCGCCAGCCGCGCCGTCTGCGAGAGCCGGGCCAGGTGATCGCCCAGCTTGAGGGCGCAATTCCCCGCGTAGGTGCGCAGCGTGGTGTACGCGCCCCCCGGCAGGCTGCCTGAGACCTCGTCCAGGCTACCCGCTGCGCCCGGAAGCGCCAGCCGTTTCAGGGTCAGTTCAGGCGCAAGCGCGTCGAACGTCCAGAGTTTGATATGCGTGTTTATCAAGAGACAACGCCTCGTAACCAGACGAATGGTTCTGCGGCCAATTTCACTGCCGAGTCTCGAGCTGATCGCACGGCTCGGGCTGGTTGACCGGGTGATAATGCACATACACCCGGCGCATCAGGTCGAAGCGCTCGTAGAGCAGGTTTTCGACCCCGGTCGAAATACAGTCGCCGGCGGCGACCGTCAAATCGCCGTCTACGCCGATGGTCACGTTGACCACCAGGTAGGGCCCAAAGCGGTGGGCGTGCACCTCCTCCACGCTCTTCACCCCCGGCTCTTTCGCCAGCAAAGCGGCGATCTGGCGGTAAAGCTCCTGGCTTGGCACGGCGTCCATGAGGTCTGCCGAGGACTGGCGCAGCACTTCGATGCCGGTGCGCAGGATCAGCAGAGCCACCAGGGCGCCGACCAGCGGGTCTGCCCAGGGGAACCCCTGCCGCCCGAAAAAGATGCCGGCCGCGGCGGCGGAAGCGGAGAAGATATCGTTGCGGTGGTCGTAAGCGAGCGAGGTCACCGCCGGGCTGCCGGTCTCGCGCCCAAGCCGGCTGGTGTAATAGAGCAGCAACACCTTCACCCCAACCGTGAAGAGCGCCACCCACAGAGCCAGGGTCGTCGCGCCGTGCGAGGCCGTCTCTCCGCTGAGCAGGTTGAACACGCTGTTGATCGAGTTCCAGAAAACGACAATGCCGGTCGTGACGACAAAAGAGCCGACCACGACCGAGGCGATGCTCTCGAGCTGCGAGTGGCCGTAAGGGTGCTCGTCATCGGCGGGTTTGTGCGCCAGGCGGATGAACGCCCACACCACCAGGTAATACGCCACGTCGGTGGTAGAGTTGATGCCCTCCGCCAACAGCGCCGGGCTGCGGCCGGCGATCCCGACCGCAGTCTTGATGAGCGCCAGGAAGACGTTGGCAACCAGCCCGAGCGCCACCGCCTGCTGGCTCTTGCGCTGGCGGATTTGAGCCTGCTGGCGCTGAGCCGCCCCCCCGTCCAGGCTCACGTGCGAAACGGCGTCGGCGAGGCGTTCCTCCGGTTCAGGCGGGGTGGACATCGAGGCGGTTCCCGAAAGGCGAGATCATGGCGAAAAACAAAACGGCTCGTTCTTGAGCATCGAGCCGTTTTGCCTCAGCGTTTTGCTCAATGCGAGATCACTGCTTCTGGAGCAGATCTCGGATTTCGCGCAAGAGCAGGGTGTCTTCTGGCGGCGCGGCAGGTTCGGGGGCGGCGGCCTCTTTGTGCGCCAGCGCCTGCAGCTTATTGACGGCTTTGATGACGAAAAACAACGCCAGGCCGATCAACAGGAAATTGATGATCGCCTGGATGAAATTTCCGTACATCACCGTCGCCGAACCCACCTGGATCGAAAGGCCCGTGAAGTCGATCCCGCCCAGGATGATGCCGATGATGGGCATCAGGATGTCATTCACCAGCGAATTGACGATCGCGCCAAACGCGCCCCCGATGACCACCGCCACCGCGAGATCGATCACGTTGCCGCGCATGATGAAATCGCGGAATTCTTTGATCATCCCAGCCCTGATTAGTATTCGAGCACGCGCGGCAGTTTCTTCGCCTGGGCTACCCAACTTTCGACCTGCGAGAGCACCGGCAGCCGGCGGACGAGCTTCTTCTGTGCGTTGACTTCGACCATCTTTTCGAGCAGGTTAGCCGGGTTGCGCTGCGCCAGCTCGGGCACCGTGTCCACGCCGGCTTCTTCGAGCAGGTCGGCGTATTCTTCGCCCACGCCCTTGATGCGGAACAGGTCCACGTGGTTAACCCATTCGAGGATCAACTTTTCGGAAACGCCCGACTTCTCGGCGATCGTCTTGCGGCCTTTCGGCGTCGCGCCCATCTTCAACAGCGCATCGGTGGATTTCACCCCCGCGTCCTTGAGTTTTTGAGCGTAAATCTCGCCCACGCCTTCGATGTAGATCAGTTTTGCCATATTTACCTCCCACAGAAAAATGGATTTATCGATTTCGGATCAGATGGAGATGATTATAACAAAAAAACGCGTTCTGTCACCCATCTGGACTGTTGCGCCGGCCTAAGGCCCGATCAGCCACAGCCAGGCGTTGTTGAACTCGCACATGGTGTAGCCCGATTCGGCCATAGCGCCCATCGCCACGATCCCCGCCGGGTAGTTCTTGTTGGCCCGCTTGGCGAGCGCGACGCGCCGGTTGTACTCCTCCTTCAAGCGCGACACAACCGCCCGGTATTCCGTCAGGGCGCGCTGGTAGGCTGCGTCGTTCGGGTTTCCCTTGGGCGGGTCGGGCAACGTCAACGGCGGGATGGGCGCGTTGGGATCGCCCACGCCGAGTTTCACGCCGTTGGTATAGACGGTGAACTTGTTGCCCTGCCCCACCACCGTGAGCCGGTTGATGGCCCCACTCCCGCCGTCGAAGTAGGGATCGATGCCGTTGGCGTAAAAATCCTTCAGCGCGACGATCTCGCCCTCGGCAAAGACCAGGAACTCGACCCGGCCGTTGGTCAGGCGCGTCATCCAGACCATGTACTGGTTGGGCTTTGACTGGTTGCCGTCCGAGCGAAAGACAAACGCGCACCCCGCCGCGCCGTAGCGCGTTTCCCAGCGGATATCGGCGGACAACACAAAGTCCTGCACGATCACCTGCGGATACATGTTCCCAAAATTGGAGCCCATATACTGGTCGGTCTCGAGCTTCAACGGGCCCTGCACCCAGGCAAGCTGGCCGTTTTGGGGGTCGACGCCGTAACGTTGCAGTTCGTTCTTGATCGGCTCCAGCGCGGCTTCGGTGGCTGCCAGCCCGGAGGCTTGCTGCGTGGCTTCGAGGCTGCGCGCCTGTTCTGTAGCAGCCAGTTCGCCCGCCTGCTGCGTGGCAGCCAGGTCGGGCGTGGACGGGGCTGCCTGATCAGCGGCGGTCGGCGTGGCCGCCGTCTCTCCGCCTCCCGCAAGGGCGGTCGAAGTCGCCGCCACCGAGGTGCCCAGCGCCTCGACCGTGGCGCTGCGCTCGTCGGTGTCGTCTTTGGCTGAGAAATTGCAGGCGAGCGCCGCCGCCAGCAGCACAAACAAGATCGCTCCCAGGGTTCTGAAGTGTGTTTTCTTCATCTTCTTCTCCGTGTTTGAACAACCATCTTGAACTGCGGTCCGGCATTATCTTTC
>JADYYC010000235.1 GCA_020853835.1 Anaerolineales bacterium | reverse complement strand
TGATCTTTGGCCCGCTCAGCTCCGTTTTCGACTATGCCACTTTCGCCATGCTGATGTGGGTGATGAAGGCTAACAAACAGACTTTTCATACGGGCTGGTTTGTCGAATCGGTTCTTTCGGCGGGCGTAGTGGTCTTTGCTGTGAGGACGCGCCTGCCGTTCATCCATAGCAAGCCCAGCCGCGCCATGTTAGCTATGACCGCGTTCGTCGTCATAGTCACGTTATACTTGCCCTATTCACCGCTCGCCGGCCTGCTGGGTTTTGTTCCCCTCTCACTGCCATTCCTGTTGGTCATTTTCGGCATCGTAGCATTGTATTTTCTAGCGGCAGAGTTGACCAAGCGCTGGTTCTATCGCCAGACAAAAAATAATGGCTGATCGTGAACGACCGGTAGCGCCGCCAAAGATCCGCCTCTGGCGCTCTTTGCCCATTCTGATCACCATGGGATTGGCAGTTCACCTGCTGCTGCCACAGATCACAACCCTGGAAAAATCCTGGTCAGTTGTCCAGGACATGGCGCCGTGGGCGGTTGCGCTGGCAATCATCGCCCAGGTTCTTAGCTATGCCGGCAGCGGCTATACGTTGCACGCTTTACTGGACGCCAACCAGGAACGGTTATCGGTGTTGGATGGCGGACTGATCACCATGGCATCCTACAGTATTGGGTTAGTCGCTGGTGGATGGGTGGGCGGGGCCGCGGCGACGTATGGCTGGGTGCATCGTGTATGCCGTGATCGCAGCACAGCAATCCTGGCCGGCACTCTGCCGGCAATGCTCAATAACGCTGTCCTGGTCAGCACCGCTTTGGTTGGAACCGCCTACCTGCTCGTCATTCATAATTTGAGCCAGGAGCAGCTCATCGAATTCGGCCTCATTTTGCTGGCGCTGGTTGTGTTGACATCCGGCATCATCCTCGCGCTGCGTTCGCCAAGGCCGGTTATCAAACTGGCGGTGTGGTTGAACAGCCGCTGGGCGGCTCTGCGTCATAAAACATACAGTCCAAAAGAAACCGTCGCCTCGCTAAGCCATTTCGTCAACGCATGGAATTCGCTTGGAAACGGCCGGTGGCGGCGTCCAGCTCTCGGCGCCGTGGCCAGCATCGGCTTTGACATGCTCACGCTCTATTTCCTGTTCATCGCCGCCGGACAAGAAGTCGGTCTGGGGGTGTTATTTGCTGGATATGGGCTGCCCTTAATTCTGGGGAAAATGGCTTTTATGATTCCCGGCGGGGTCGGGGTCATAGAGACGAGCATGGCCGCCTTTTATACCAGCCTCGACGTTCCAAGCCCGGTCAGCGTGGTAGTCATACTGGGATACCGCCTGTTATCTTTCTGGCTGCCAGGCCTGTTGGGGTTCGCTGCCGCTGCCTATTTGAGCAGGCTGCCCGTTTCCCCTGAAAGAGAACAGGCTTGATGCTGGCATATCGATGGGAACTTTTTAGGACAAATTTCGTTATAGGACATAGATAAATTTACCACCGACAGACGCGTCGCCAGCGCAGGTACGTTGGCGGAGGTTCTGCCCATGAAGGAGTAGAGCTATGTCCATTGTTCATAAATTTCCATTGAGCTTTCGAACACTCAGCCGGCTGATGCTGGCCTTGATCGTTCTGACGGTCAGCCTGGCCTTGATGCCGCAAGCGACACAGGCCGCGCCACAGGCGGAGAGCGCCCCCAAACCTGTGTTGCGTGCCTGGCTCTCCGGCTCACAGTTGCATATCGAAGGCAGCCAAATGCCTCGCAATCATATGTTTAAAGTGCGCGTCCAACGCGCGCCCGCACAAGGCTGGACCAAGCTTTCAGTGGTCAAAGCAGATAGTAAGGGTAAGGTGACGGCAGACATCCGCCTGCAAAACAAACTGGCGCAAATCACTTCGCTAAAAGTGTGCCTGAAGGACATGTCTACCAACCGATCATATTGTACGAGTGCGCGCAGATAAACATCGCCTAAGCCTTCGGCAGTATTTGCCGGACTGAATCGACCCAGGAATAAGCGCTGACGGCTTTCTCAGAAAAAGGTGGAGGGCCGTCAGCAGCTTTTACTTTAAATTTTCTAACAACTGGCGATCCTTGAAAACGAACTCGGTGCGGTTGATCTGGATCGCTCCCTGGGAGGCAAAGCGGTACAGGAGGCGGCAAACCATCTCGCGGGTGGTGCCGATGCGAGCAGCCATTTCATCCAGGGTCAGGTGGCGTTCAGCCGAAGTTTTATCGGCTGGGAATTGTTCAAGTAAAAGGCGAGCCAGGCGCTGGGCAACCGGTTGAAAAGCCAGGCTTTCAACGATTTCGCTTACATGCAACATGCGATAAGTCATCAGGCGAGCAATTTCCCAGGTTAAGGCGCCATGCTTTAGTAAGAAAGGCTGGCTCGCAGCACGGCTCCAGAGGTAAATCCGGCTGGCGGTCCTTGAGACCAGGGTTACCGGAACAGGTATTTGTTCATCGAAGAAAGCCGGACCCCAAAAGATCTCCCCCGGGCTAAACGAGGCAATCAGAAGGCTGCGGCCTTCGGTTGATTCTTTTTGCGCCTCAATGGTCCCGTGGGCGATGATGAAGAGATAGGACCAGAGGTCGCCAGAAAGACAGATAAACTCTCCCTTTTGATATTTGCGGGCTATTGCCAGCCCCGAAAACTCGCTTATCTCAACCTCGCTAAGAGATTTAAAGACATCGTTCGCACGAAGCAATGGAAGAATCTCAGCGTTCAAACCGACCTCCAAGAGATCACAGGTTAGCGGTTAACTATCGATAATAAGCCTGGCAAATGTAATTATAAGCGTGACTTCAGGTTCCATCGCGATGCAATGGTGTGAAATCACGCTCGAAAATTCTTATAAGATACTCCCACAAATCAACGCAAAGATCATATTGATCTACCCGGTGAACACTTGCAGACGCGACAAATATTCGACAGATTTGCCTTAAGGCAAAGAGAATGTCAAGTATATGTGATATGTTCTTGATACAGAGAACAGTAAGATTATGGGTCGTCTATTTTAGAATCAAAATAACGAAGACGGAGGCCAAATATGCAAGAGACTTCGCAACAGAATCGAACGATCATGTCCGTGATCGCAATAGTGGTCGGGTTGTTGATGCTCACGATAGTCCCGTTCTTGGTCCAGACCTCCCTAGAACGGGTACTGCGCGGGCTGACTGATCACATCAACGCCGGCAACCCAACCTTCAAGAGCGGCATCCCGTTGTTCGATCTTTTCTATCCGATCTGGCGGGCGGTGATCTTTGTAGCCGGAGCGGCGCTGATCGCTATCTCACAGGAAGTCCGCAAGGGCGAAGAATGGACCTATCCGGTTGCCGTAACGCTCTTTGCCCTGCCTGCAATTGGCGGAATGTTTATGTTCCTGCCCTATGTAAGCTGGGTGAAAGGCTTTCCCCTGCCCATGCTGATCTCGTTCATCGGACTGATAGGCTATTTCAGTTTCATCTTCCTGCGCCAGGCAACGACGATCCAAAAATGGGTGCGCCTGGGAACCCTGACCTTCGTCGGTATGCTGATCACCCACGCCTTTACCATCGGTATCGGCGCCCAGCGCACCATGATGACCCGCCCCGGTTATCCGTTCTACAAAGATTTGACCTGGTGGATATTCAACTGGGCGGGTGAGGTCAATTGGGCGGCGGCGATCCTGCTCTTCCTCTCCATCCCACTGCTCTCAGTAGGCAGACGCAAAGGCTGGTGGCTGGCTTTTATCGGGGCGTTTGCCATCATATTGATCAATGTGCCTACCCAGTTCATTCGCACCAAGACGTTGGACTATTTGTACGGAGCGCTGCTCAGCCTGGGTACGCTGGCGTTTCTGTTGATC
>JADYYC010000234.1 GCA_020853835.1 Anaerolineales bacterium | reverse complement strand
GTGCAGAGCCTGGGCGAACTGCTCGTACACGGCGTGGCGGTGCGCCCCGGGCACCCCGTCATCATCGGGATGATCGAGCGCACCCCCGGCGCAGCCGGCGGCGCCTCGCATGTGCCGATCATCGGCGTCCCCGGTTACCCGGTGTCGGCCGCGCTGACGGCGGAGATCTTTGTCGAGCCGCTTCTAGCGCGCTGGCTGGGCCGCCCGCCGCTCGATCCGGTCACGGTGCAGGCGTCTTTGACGCGCAAGGTGACCTCCCCGCCGGGCGACGATGATTATCTGCGCATGGCGGCGGGATACGTAGGAGACAAGCTGCTGGCCGCGCCGCTGGCGCGCGGCTCGGGCATGATCACCTCGCTGGTGCGGGCGGACGGCCTCACGGTCGTGCCGCGCGGCTCGCAGGGCCTGCCAGCGGGCGCGCCGGTCGAGGTGCGCCTTTACCGCTCGCCAAATGAGCTCAAGCGCACCATTTTTGTTATTGGCTCGCACGACATGACGCTGGACCTCATGGCCCAGTTCCTGGCGCAGCGCAACCGCAGGCTGGCTTCGGCAAATGTGGGGAGTATGGGGGGGTTGGTCGCCCTGCGGCGCGGCGAGGCGCACCTGGCTGGCTCGCACCTGCTGGATCCGGACAGCGGCGTCTACAACCTCCGCTTCATTCGCGAGGTGCTGCCGGACGTCCCGGTCAAGGTGGTCGCCCTGGTTGACCGCCAACAGGGTTTGCTGGTGGCAAAAGGGAACCCGAAGGGCATCCGCCAGCTTGAAGACTTGAAGCGACCCGAGGTCCGCTTTATCAATCGGCAGCGCGGCGCGGGGACCAGGGTGCTGCTGGACTATCACCTTACACTTCTGAGTATTGCGCCCGAAGCTATCCAGGGTTACAATCAGGAAGAATTCACCCATCTCGCAGTCGCGGCGGCAATTGCCTCTGGACGGGCGGATTGCGGGCTGGGGATTGCGGCAGCCGCACAGGCCCTGGAGCTGGACTTTGTCCCGCTGTTCAACGAACAATATGAACTGGTTATCCCATCTCAGTTCTTCGATGATGCCTTGTTGAGGCCGCTGCTCGATCTCTTGGCCGATTCACAGTTTCAGCAGACCGTTGCATCCTTGCCAGGCTACGAGGTTTCCCGCATGGGCGCCCTGGTGGCCGAAGTGAGTTAGATTATGACCACAGCCCTTGTCATTGACGACCACCGTGAAGCAGCCGATACCGTCTGCAACATGCTCGAATTGCTGGATGTCCAGGCGCGGGCAGCCTATGGGCCGCGCGAGGCCATGCTGATCCTGAAGGATTACACCCCTGACATCGTTTTTTTGGATATCAATATGCCGGGGGTGGACGGCTTCGAGGTCATGTCTTATGTGCGCCGTTTCCCGCACATGGAAAACGTCCCGGTCGTCTTTGTAACCTCGGACGACCAACCGGAGACCATTGGCAGGGTGCGCAAAACGGGGGCGCTGTTGATCATCGTCAAGCCCGCCTCGATCGATTCGCTCGAAACAGCGTTGCGCAAAGCCGGCTTGTCCAACTAAATTTCAATCAGATCGACCGATCACTAAGGAGGAAGCATGCCGATCAAAGAGGGTGTTCTCGCGCCGGATTTCGAGCTGCCCGACCAGGATGGGCAGTTGCGTAAGCTTTCCGATTACCGCGGCAAACCCGTGGTGCTCTATTTTTATCCCAAGGATGACACGCCAGGCTGTACGGCTGAAGCCTGTAGTTTTCGGGATGACTACCACCTGTACAAACAGGCCGGGGTGGAGATACTGGGCGTGAGCCCCGATACGGTCAAGAAGCACACCAAATTCCGGACCAAATATGACCTGCCCTTCACCCTGCTGGCGGATGAAGGCCACAAAGTGTGCGAGCTTTATGAGGTCTGGGGGCCGAAGAAGTTTATGGGGCGGGCATACACGGGCGTTTATCGAACCACTTTTCTGATCGGAGCCGACGGTCAGGTCGTCAAGGTCTTTGAAAATGTAAAGCCCGCCGGCCACAGCCAGGAAGTCCTGGCAGCGCTTAAGTGAGGTATGGATGTACAGGTATAAATACGCACTCAGCCTGGTTTTGATGGCGATCGTTTTATGGGCGCTGGCTGCCTGCGCGGCCGCACAGCCAACCCCGCCTCCATCCAGCGAAGACGGGAGGCCGGCGCCTCCTGCTGAATACGCCGCAATGACCAACCCCTTAAAGGGGAACGCATCGGCCATCGAGGCGGGAAAGAGCATTTACAATTCAAACTGCGCCTCCTGTCACGGTGAGAAGGGCCTGGGCGATGGCCCGGCGGCGAAATCGCTAAACCCTCCGCCAAAGCCCCTGGCGCAGGAAGCTTATCTGACGGACGCTTACCTCTACTGGCGCATCGCTGAAGGCGGCGGCATGGAGCCGTTCCGCTCCGTCATGCCAGCCTGGAAGTCGTTCTTGAAGCAAGAGCAGATCTGGCAGGTGATCACCTATCTGCGTTTTCTCATGGGGTAACCCGCAGAAAGCCGTTTCCTCACACCTGGCAGCCCCGTGGGTTTGGTCAGCGCTTCGCAGCCCGGCGGGGGGACGATGAAGGGCAAATTAAACCTGCGTGAGCGTCGCTGCGAACCCAGCATATATCGGTTAAAATGTCGGATGTGGAGCGAGTCCTGAAGAGCGTCAAGGGACAGCTGTCCGTACGCTGGTTGCCCTGGGCAATAAGCGGTTTAGCGGTGTTGGCGGTCCTTCTATCCGGGGTATTCTCATCAATCCGCGTGGGGAGTTATCCAAATCTAAGCGCGCTCTCGCTTTGGCTGTCGATCCTGTTGGGCCTGGCGCTGGCGTTTCTGTTGTTTCAACGGCTGTTCCGCCTTCTGGAAGAATTGCGGCGGTTGAAAACGGCGTTGAACGAATCCGAACGGCGCCTGGAGGACGCCTACCAGCGCCTCGAGACGATCTTTCGGGTGAGCCAGAAATTTGTCGAGGCGGATGACGAAAACGAGGTCATCGAGCCGGTGTTGAGCCTGCTGGTCGACCTCGCCGGGGCTAAGGGCGCCGCGTTTGTCCCATTGGACGAGCACGGGCAGCCGCAAGCCGCGCTGAGCTATGGGGAACTGCCGCTGCCAGTGAAGGATACCTGGATGGAATATCTGGCGTCGCCGGGGGTGCGCGAGCGCTGCTCAAATTGCACGATCAAGAATTTAACCGAGAAGCCAGCTCACTGTCCTATGCTGAGCACGCCGCTGTCTGGAACGCTGGAACAGCTCTGTTTTTCGGTGCGGCGCGGTGAGCGAGAATTTGGCGTGATGGTCCTGTTTCTGGAGGAACCCGCCCACCTGGATGAAAAGGCGCGCGACTACATCCAGGCGCTCATAGATGAAATGGCGCTTGGCCTGGAAGGGGTCTATCTGCGCCGGCGCGAGCTTTACGCCCTGCGCCAGGCACAGGTGCTCCGCAAGCGCACCGACCTGACGACCCTGCTCGCCAGCCTGCTCGAGAACGTCCACGAGACGCTGGAAGCGGACTTCGCCATGATGATCGTCCCGCAGTCCAGCCCCTACCAGGCAAAGATCGATCAAACCATCGGCGATTTTCCACACCCATCGCGGGCTTTTATCGATGGGATTGTGCAGGGAGTCATGTCCTCGGGCGAGCCCGTGCTGCTGGGGGATGTGTCTACCGACGTGAACGGAGTGTCCTCGCGCTCCAATCTGCGGTCGCTCATCGCCGCGCCGTTGCTCTCACCGGAACGATCGGTGCTGGGGGTGCTACTGGTGGGCAACCGGCGGACGAAGAACATCCATCATCGCCGGCTGGCGCTGCTGCAGACCATCGCCGGGCAGGTGGCGCTGGTGGTGCAGAACGCGAGCCTGATGGCAGAGCTGGAATACCAATCCATGATCCAGGAGCGGGCGCGCCTGGCGCGCGAAATCCATGACGGCCTCGCGCAGACGATCGGCTTCTTGAAACTCCAGGCCTCGCAATTGCGCAGCCAGGTGCTGCGCGGCGACCTCGAGCGCGTCCGGCAAAACACGGATACGATCTACCATACCCTTTCCGAGGCTTATCAGGACGCACGGCAGGCGATCGATGGCTTACGCATCACACCCAACGAATGCGGGTTGGAGGGCTGGTCCGGGCAGACCGCCCAGGAATTTAGCGAACTAAGCGGTCTGCCGGTCGATCTGGAAATCGAGGTGGATCAGCTCGACATTTCGCCCGAGGTGCAGGCTCAACTTGTGCGCATCCTCCAGGAAGCGCTGAGCAACATTCGTAAACATGCTCAGGCCCGGCAGGTGTGGGTGGGTCTGCGAGAAACCGCCCAGGATTTGATTATGGAGATCCGTGACGACGGTCAGGGGTTTCTGCCCGAGGATGTTGCGACGGCCTCGCGCCACGGGCTGCGCGGGATGCAGGAACGCGCTGAACTGGTCGGCGCGGACTTTCAGGTGGTCAGCCGTCCGCATGAGGGCACGATCGTGCGCTTGCGCCTGCCGGTGCGCAGCCACGGGGAGGACCCCGAATGAACAAGGTGCGGCTGGCGGTCGTCGACGATCACGCGCTGTTTCGCGCCGGTTTGATCAGCCTGTTGGGCGAGATCGATGATTTTCAAATTGTCGGTGAGGCGGGAGATGGACAGGCGGCGCTGGAAGTTGTGCGGCAGAGCCGGCCCGACATCCTGCTGCTGGATGTCAATATGCCGGGGATGAGCGGCGTAGAGGTGGTGCGCGCCCTCAAGAGAAACCCGGAGACCGAGCGCTGCCGGGTGATCATGCTCACCATTTCCACGAACGAAGAAGACCTGATGGGCGCGATCGCAGCCGGAGCGGACGGTTACCTGCTCAAGAACGCCGAACCTGACGAGCTGCGCCGAGCGATCTTGCTTGTGCAACAGGGTATGTCGGTGCTTTCGCCCCAGGTCACGCGGCAGGTGCTCAAAGCCGCTTCGAGCAGCGAGCAGGGGCAATCCACAGAAGGCGGTCTGAGCGCCCGCGAGATGGAAGTCCTGGCCTGCCTGGCGCAGGGAAAGACGACCGCCCAAATCGCGGGCGAACTCTATATTTCAGAAAACACGGTCAAGACCCACGTGCGCCATATCCTGGAAAAGCTGGCCGCCTCGAACCGGGCGGAGGCGGTCAGCAAAGCGACGCAGATGGGGTTGATCTGATCTTTATTTCCCAAACTCGCTTATAAATCGCACCATATGCCTGGCGTGTTTAAGGTAGAGATCCAGGCGAAGGTTCTCGTTTGGCGCGTGCGCCAGGCTTCCGGGGTGACCGGCTCCCGCCGTGACAACCGGCAGGTTGAGGTCGTGGACGAAGGGGTGGCTCGGACCGGAGCCCCCCACCATCGGGACGATCTGCATCGGCACGCCGTAAACCGGTTCGGCCGTGCGCACGATCAGCTCCACCACCGGGTTGTCGGGGTCGGTGCGGGCGGGGCGATCCCCGCCGAGGTAAGTGATCTGCACGTCTGAGAAGCCCCCGTCGTCCAGGTGGCGACGCAGTTGATCGAGCACCTCATCGGGGCGCTGGTCGGGCACCAGGCGGAAGTCCACTTTGGCCGAGGCGCGCGCCGGCAGGACCGTCTTCGAGCCGGGCCCCTGGTAACCGGAGGTCAGCCCGCAGATGGTGCAGGTCGGCTCGAACACCTCTGCAATATGTAACTCTGTTCCGCCCTTCAGACCCTTGATAAACTCTTTTACTCCGTAGCGCTTTTTGTATTCATCGGCTACGTCGGGCAGCGCTTCGAACAGCGCGCGGTCGCGCGGGCTGGGCGGGATGACGCGGTCGTAAAACCCTGGCAGCAGGATGCGTTCGTCTGGACCTTTGAGGGTGTTGAGCGCCCAAACCAGGCGCCAGGCTGCGTTGGGGAAGATCGACCCGCCCATGCCGGAATGGCAGTCCGTGCTGAGCGATTCGACCGAGAGCTCGACATAGCAGATGCCGCGCAAACCCAGGTATTGCATAGGCATCTCGCGGTGATCCACCCCGCCAAACTCCCACAGGCAGGCGTCGGCTTGCAGGCGCGCTTTATTCTGCATGATGAAATCGGTCAGATGGGTGCTGCTGGTTTCCTCCTCGCCCTCGATGACAAATTTGATCGTGCAGGGGAGTTCGTTTCCCGCATCCAACAGGGCGTCGATGGCGTGCAGCCGGGCGACAAGCTGACCTTTATCGTCGCTCACGCCGCGCCCATAGAGTACACCGTCGCGCAGGGAGGGCTCAAACGGCGGGCTGTCCCACAACTCGAGCGGTTCCGGCGGTTGGACGTCGTAATGGTTATAAATCAAGAGTGTCTTTTGGCTGAGCCCCTGGCGCTCTGCGAAAACGACCGGCGCGCCCTCGGTCGGGATGATCTCGACTGCGAAACCGCGCCGTTCGAGCATCTGGGCGACCAGTTGGGCGCATTCGGCCAGCCCCCAGTTTTGCGCCCCGACGCTGGGCTGGGCGACCAGCCGGCTGAGCTCAGCAATGCTTGCGTCCAGATGGGCTTCCAGGTAGGCATCCATTTCAGAAAAATCGGTCATTGGTTTTGCTCCTTTTTTAGAGGAAGATCTTCAAGATGGTGCGGCCCAAAAAAGCGAACAAGATGAATTTTATGATGCTCCCAATCGAGCAAAAAAACCAGAAGCGAGAAACCGGAATTTTCAACATCCCCGCGGCAATCCCTGCCAGGTCGAAAAAAGGATTTGGAATAGCGGCCAGGATCAAGATCATCGTATCGGTTGAGCGCGGGTGTTCAGCCATCCAGTTGTAAATTTGGAGGAAAAGCTGAGACCGCTCTGCCATGCCCTGCCCGCTAAACCCCAGCAGATAGCCCGAAAGCTCGCCGGTCGCGCCGCCCAGCCCCGCCGCCACTGCGGTCAGAAAAGGGTTGAAGATGGCGCCCATCGCAAACACGACCATCACGCCCGGAACCGGGATGAAGACCGTCGCATTGGCGATCATGGTGATCAGGAAGATGCCCACATAACCATAGCGGGCGAGGTGCTGGACCTGATCGCGAAAAATGAAAACCACCACTGTGACGCCGGCGACGAAAAGCAGGGCGAGCAGCCTCAGAATTGCCAGGCGTCTCTCGGGCGACATGCAGACCAACCTGCCGGGTTATTCTTCGAGGATCGTGACCGAGTTCAGCTTGACGGCTGGGGCGTTGCGCTGCTGAGGGTCGCGCGCCGGGATAGAGAGCAGAACGTCCAGCCCTTGCGTGACCTGCCCGAATACGCTGTGTTTTCCATCCAGCCAGGGCGTGGCGACGTGGGTGAGGAAAAACTGCGAGCCGTTGGTATTTGGACCCGCATTTGCCATCGAAAGCACGCCCGGTTGGCTGTGGCGCAGCTTGGGGTCGAACTCGTCGGCAAAGCGATAGCCTGGGCCGCCGGCGCCGGTTCCAGTTGGATCGCCGCCCTGGGCCATGAAGTCGTTGATCACACGGTGAAAGATCGTGCCGTCGTAAAAACCTTCGCGCGCCAGGAAAACAAAGTTGTTGACGGTGCGCGGGGTCTTGTCGGCATAGAGCTGGATCGTGATGTCGCCTTTGTCGGTGTGCATCACCGCGCTGTATTTTTTATTTGGGTCGATCGCCATCTCGGGCGGTTTGGACCACTGTTTAGGCTGGTTTGGCATGGGTCTTCCTTTCAGGGAATGGGGTTATGGTGGGTCTCGTCTTTCAAGAGCGACTCCAGCCGGGCGACGACCATCTCCATCGCGACGGTGTTCAACCCGCCTTCGGGAACGATCACGTCGGCATAGCGCTTGGAGGGCTCTACGAATTCCATGTGCATGGGCCGGACGGTGGAGAGGTACTGGTGCACGACCATATCGGTCGTGCGGCCGCGCTCGCTGATGTCGCGCTCCAACCGGCGGATAAAGCGGATGTCGGAATCGGTATCGACAAAGATTTTTACATCGAGCAGCCGGCGCAGTTCGGCGTCTCCGAAGATCAGGATGCCCTCGACCATGATGACCGGTTTGGGTTCTACGCGCTCGATGCGGTCTGTGCGGGTGTGGGTCTTGAAATCATAGATGGGAAGGTCAACCGGCTGGTAGCGCTTAAGCTGTTGCACGTGTTGGATGAGCAGGGGCGTGTCGAGCGAGTCGGGGTGGTCGAAGTTCACCGCGACGCGCTGGTTGGCTGGCAGGTCGCTCAGGTCTTTGTAATAAGCGTCGTGAGGAAGATAGGCGATGCGGTCTGGCCCGACCTGCTCCAGCACCAGATGGGCCAGGGTGGTCTTTCCAGAGCCCGATCCTCCGGCGATGCCAATCACGAGCGGCGGGGAGAGGCTGCGCATGGGGTCATTATAACGGAAGGAGGGGGATGAGGCGAGATTCAATCTCCGCTCGCATAAAAGTAAAGAGCCACCGAAGGGAATCGAACCCTTGACCCGCCGCTTACGAAGCGGCTGCTCTGCCAGCTGAGCTACGGTGGCTTGAGATCGCACAGAGGCTCAAAAAAAAGCCGCTGTTTTATGGAGAATTCGAGCGTGATTATACCAGCCAGGCGGATTAAGTCAAGCAACCCTCGCGGGGCGCGCCCGGCAGCCGTTTTTGTGCCGCTCAAGCGGTTCTGCACGGGCTTACTCATAACATCGTTTTCGTCTATAATCTCATCCAAGATGCAGCTTATGCTTGGAGCACGGTCATGGCTTTGCGCGTTGCGATGATCTCTTATCACACCTGCCCGCTGGCCACCCTGGGGGGAAAAGACACCGGCGGGATGAACGTCTATGTGCGCGAGTTGACGCGCTACCTGGGCGTGCTGGATGTTCACGTGGATGTGTTCACGCGCTCGCAGGATGAGCATGTCCCGCACGTGCTGCACGACCTGGGTTATGGCAACCGGGTGGTGCATGTGCCGGCTGGCCCTGAGATACCGCTGGGCAAAGAAGAGATGGCGAGCTACATCCCGGCGTTTGTCAACGGCATCCGTGAGTTTTGCAAGGCAAAAAATTTGCAGTACGATTTGATCCACAGCCATTACTGGATGTCGGGCGTGGCCGCGCTGGAGTTGAAAGCGGCCTGGCAAGCGCCGGTGGTGCACATGTTCCACACCCTGGGGTTAATGAAGCAAAGGGTGGCGCGCTCGCCCAGCGAAGTTGAAGGCGACTACCGCCTGAAGGGCGAGAAAGACGTGCTGCGCCTGGCAGACCGGATCGTGGCTGCAACCCCCGCTGAGTTGGCCCAGCTCCAATGGCTCTACCAGGCGGACACGCGCAAGATCGTCATCATCCCTCCGGGCGTCGATATCAGCCGCTTTTACCCCATCCCGCCGGATGAGGCCAAAGAGGCGATTGGGGTGCCGCCCTGTGAGAGCATGCTCCTGTACGTAGGGCGCATCGAGCCGCTAAAGGGGATCGATGTCCTGATCGAGGCGCTCGCTGTACTCCAGGCGGAGAATACGACCGTCTGCCTGGTCGTGATCGGCGGCGACCCAGAAAACGGCGAGCAGGCGCCTAACGAGGAGATGGAGCGGCTGCAATCGATGTGCCGGCAGGCGGGCCTGAAGGACCTGGTGACGTTTTTAGGCAAGCGCAGCCAGGATTCGCTGCCGTATTACTATTCGGCTGCCGAGGCGG
Organism: Anaerolineales bacterium; assembly: GCA_020853835.1. Lineage (GTDB taxonomy): Bacteria > Chloroflexota > Anaerolineae > Anaerolineales > UBA4823 > UTCFX2. The sequence continues at coordinate 6,724 of JADYYC010000234.1, read as the reverse complement.
TTGTGGTGCCATCGCATTATGAATCGTTTGGGATGGTTGCGCTCGAGGCCATGGCCTGCGGCACGCCCGTGGTCGCCTCGCAGGTGGGGGGGCTGGCCTTTCTCGTCCAGGACGGTGTCACAGGCTACACGGTGCCGGTGGACGACCCGCAGGCCCTCGCCCACAGGCTATCGGATTTGCTGCAAGACCACGAGCTGCGCAGCCGGTTGGGGGCGCAGGCGCTGGTTGTTGCCCACCAGTATGCCTGGGAGAATATTGCCGCGCGCATGATCCAGCTTTACCGTAAACTCGTCCCCCAGGCTTAGAGCCCGAAGGGCGGCCGCGCTCGACTATTCGTGTGGGTAATAAGTGTCGGTCAGCGAGGATACGGTTTGACCGCTTGGCCGGAGCCAGCTTAAAAAGCCTCCCGGGGAGGACTTGCGCAGGTCCGGCGATTCCAGCGCCACAAGCGCCAGGCTGATCACGAGCAGAGCAGCGCCCAGCCATTGCAAAGTGTTGAACTGCTCGCCCAGCCAGAAATGGGCAAAGATCAGCGTCACCAAAAGCTCGCCCAGCCCCAGCAAGGCGGTTTGCATGCCGCCGAGGTGTTTGACCCCCGTGAAGAGCATCAGGCGCGAGATAAATGTGACCAGCGTGAGGCCCAGGAGCGGTGCGCCGATGTGGCTCAGGCTGTCTGCCAGCAGCGCCGGGCTGCCGCTCTCGATGGGGACGCCCATCAGCCCCAGTTCTTTAGCAAACAAGGATACAGGGATAACAACCGCGCTCATGGCGAGCAGCGTGTAGAGCGTGACGGTCTGGGGAGGCATATCGTAGAGCACGCGCTGGTTGAACGGCAGGTGCAAGGCGTAGAGGATGGAAGCCACCAGCATGGCTGCCACGCCGACCAAATCGACCGGCGCCGACCCGCTGGCATGGTTGCCCTGGATAAGCAGGAAAATGGCAGGGATTATGAGGATCAGGCGAAAGATCGTCAGGCGTGAAGGGGGCTGTTTGTCAAGCGAAAGCCAGATCATCAGGAAAAGAGGATAGAGCGAGTAAAGCAGTTGGCCCAGGCTGGCGTTGATGCGGCTCAGGGCGAAATAGTAAAAAAGCGAACCGGCCCCGTTGATCACGCCCGCCAGCAGGCAGCCCAGCAAGCCGGCCGGGTAGATGTACAGGTAGCGGCGGAAGAGAACCAACATGACCCCCAGGAGGAGCAGCGCGGCCAGGGTGGTGCGAATTGCCACCACCGCCAGGGGCGGCACGCCCAGCAGGATCGCCTGCCGGCCGAAAACCGGCGCAAGGCCCAGGAAAAAGGCGGAGCCCAGGGCTGCGGATACCCCTCGCAAGGAAGTCTTTGGCGCAGACTGCATCGGAGTACCTTAGATTACCTCACCAGCGACTGCACTTCTTCAAGGAGGTCATCGCTTAAGAACTCGCCTTTCTGCATCAGGGTGTGGATGCGCCCGCTCAGGCGCTGTTTTTCGTCGGGCGTCAGTTCTTTGGCCGTTACCACAATTACCGGAACGGAGGCAGTCCGGGGGTCGTCCCTCAAGGCGTCCAAAACCGAGAAACCGTCCATTTCAGGCATCATCAGGTCCAACAGGATCAGGTCGGGCGGGTCTTTGCGGGCCATGGCGAGGGCGCTCTGACCGTTGGACGCCTCCTGGATGGTGTAATTGCCCTGAGACTGGAGGATGCGCCGGATCAGGCGGCGCGCGTCTTCGGTGTCATCCACGATCAGGACGCGCGAGAACCGGTCGTCCGTCACCCGGCTCAGGGCAGCCAGCAGGCCTTCCTGTTCCGAGACATCCGCGGCGGCCGCGGGGAGAGCTTCCGCTCCTGCCCGCGCTGCTGGCAGCTCGACATCGCGCTTCCAACCCTCGCCCAGAACGGTCGGCTCGATTGGCATGGTATGTCCGGTGCAGTTGATCACGATCACGTCGTCCTGGGCGATCATCCCCGCCCGGACGAGCTTGATCAACCCCGCAAAGGCCACTGCGGCGGCTGGTTCGACCGAGATACCCTCCAGCTTGGCGAGGATGTGGATGGTGCGGAAGGTCTCTTCGTCGCTGACGCTTTCGAATGCGCCGCCGTGCAAGGCGCCTTCGAGCGGGTTGGCTTTCATGCGCTGGTACAGCAGCGTATAGGTCCTGCCCGGATCGCCGGTTGCCAGGGTGGCAATCAGGGTGCGCGGAGAGACCACTGGTTCCGCCTCTTCCCGATCCGATTTCCAGGCTTTTACCATGGGAGAGCAGCCTTCGGCCTGGATGTTGGCCATGCCAGGTATGCGATCGATCAGGCGCATGCGATGCAACTCAGCAAAGCCTTTTTGAACGCCCAGCGGTCCCAGACCGCCGCTTACCGACTGAAAATACCAGTCCGGCGCGGCCCAACGGGCGGCGGACTGGGCCGCCCCTGCGGCCGACCCCGTCTGCCCGCCGGGGAGCAGCCCGGTGAGCTGCTCGCAGGTTTCGAAGGCGATGGTTTTCATCGCTTCCACCGAGGGGATCGAGCGCGCCCCCCGTTCGAGATAAAGACCGCGCTGGCTGGCAAATTCGGCCGCCACTTTTTTAGCCTGGTCGTAGGTGGAGGTGACTTTCACGACCTGCGTGCCGTAAATGGCGACCTCGCGCATCTTTTCGGCTGGCACCAGGCTGGTGATGAACGCCCACAGCTTGATCCCGGCGCGCGCGGCGTAGGCCGAATAGGCGATTGCGACGTTGCCGGTGGAGCAGAGCACGACCTCGGTGATCCCGGCTTCTTTTAGCGCCGCGACGGAGACGGCTGCCTGGCGATCCTTGAAGGAGGCGGTCGGGCCCTGCCTCTCGTCCTTGATGAAGATGTTGGGGCAGCCGAGCATCATCCCCAGGCTGGCGGCCCGGATCAGGGGCGTGCCGCCTTCCCCCATATACAAACCGGGGTTAAACTCGCTCACGGGAAGCAGTTCCCGGTAGCGCCACAGATCGAAGGGCCGGTTCTGAACCAGGCGTGGAAGCTCGCTGCCGAGCCGGCTGTAATCGTAACGAGCTTCGAGCCACTGCCCGCCGCAGGCGGGGCAGCTTACCAGCGTCGGCGTATATTCTGCCTGGTGACCACAATCCAGGCATTCGGCGATTATTGCAGATTGTGTCATTCGTCTCACCTCATGGCTTGGGCTGTCTTAAACGCCGGATGGCCTGTACGAGGTCTTCTTCGAGAATCGGTTTGAGGAGGTAATCGGCTGCGCCGAGTTTGTAGGCCTTTTCGTGCTCGGCCAGGACGGAACATACGATCACGGGGATGTGGCGTGTGCCAGGATCGGTTTTCAAATCCTTCAAGACTTTCAAACCGTCCAGGTAGCCCATCCCGTCCTTGTGATAAATCGGCCCGAGGAGCGGGCCCGTGCCGGCCACCCGGTCGCTGCCGACCATGGCGATATCCAATGTGATGGCAAAGGGTTGAATGCCGCGGGCGACGTTCACCGCCTGTTCCAGGCGGGTGAGCGAGATCACGGTGCAGTTGTTTTCAGCCAGGTAGCGCTTGTAGAGGTCGATCACCTTGTGGTCCTGTTCGATGGCGAGGATGAGGAAGGGCCCCGCCTCGGCGTCGAGGCTTTGAGGCTGCGTGACGCCAGTTTGGAGCGTCGGTGAGGATACAACGCCATTTTCTTCAAGGATCGCCGGCGCTTGCTCTCCTGCGGCAGTGACCGGGGTGTATGTCTCCTGGATTGTGATCTGCTCTTCTTCGGTCAGCTCCAACCCCATGCCTTCGAAGGGCTCGAACTGCCAGTTTGTCTCCTCCAGCGTCATGGACGCGAGGGCCTCCGCCATGCTTTCTCCTTGCAGGTCCGCTGCGGGTTCTTCTACCGGTTCGATCTGTTCGATGGCTGGCTCGAGGACCGGCTGCGGGGCAGGGGCTTCAGGGGGCTGGGCCGCCGGGGTTGGTTCCGGCTCTTCGGCGAACGCCAGTATCCCGTCCTGGAGCCACTGCGGCTGTTCAACCGGGATAATGAAGTAGAAGGTGCTGCCCTTGTCAACTTCGCTCTCCAGGCCGATCTGACCGTCGTGCAATTGGATCAGGTGGCTGCAGATCGAAAGACCCAGGCCTGAGCCCCCCGTGCGGCGGGTCAGAGAACCATCCACTTGCGAAAATGGCTGGAAAAGTTTCGCCTGATCTTTGTCTGCGATCCCCGAACCGGTGTCAATCACGCGCACCATCACCTGCGGCTCGCCATTCGAGCCCTGATGCGGCCTGGCTTCCACCGTGATCGAGCCTTGATCGGTAAACTTGGCCGCGTTGGAAAGCAGGTTGATGAGCACCTGGCGAATTTTCATCGGGTCGATCGTTACAAGCGGCAGGTCGGGGTCGATGTTCTCGACCAACTCGATGGGCTTGTCTTTGACAAGCCCGGCTGTGGTGGACATCACGCTGTGGATGATCTCAGCCAGGTTGATGTTTGGCTCGAAAACGAGGTCCATCTTGCCCGCCTCGATCCGCGAGAGGTCGAGCACGTCGTTGATCAGGCCGAGCAGGTGCTGGCCCGAGTTATAGATCGCGGCCAGGTCCTGGGCCTGCTGCTCGTTGATCGGCCCGTCGATCCCTTTCAAGATCACCCGAGAGAAACCGATGATCGAGTTCAGCGGGGTGCGCAGCTCGTGGCTCATGTTAGCCAGGAACTGGGTCTTCAAGCGATCCGCCTCGCGAATGTCCTCAACCGCTTTCTGAGCCAGCTCATAGGAGGTGGCGTTGTCCACGGCGACCGCGATCTGGTCGGAAAGGGTCTGCAGCACGGCGACGTCATCTTCGGAGAAGGCGTTGACGAGATCGGACTGCACATCGAGCGCACCGATGACCTTCTCACCGATCTTCAGGGGGATGCCGAGCTCGGCGCGGGTGAAAGGGAGCAACGGGTTGTGGTGGTGGATGTGGCGGGCCTCCTCGGAGTTCACGTCGTTGAGCACCAGCGGTTTGCCGCTGCCCGTGACCTGACCGATGGCAGAGCGCCCTCCGACCACCAGCCTGTGACCATCGCGCTTCATTTCTTCGCCTGCCAGCCCGGTGGATTCGCGCACGATCGCTTCTTTTCCGGTATCGTCGAGCAAGAAAATGGAGGCATGATAGTAGCCAAACCGCTCGGTGATCTGGCTGACCGTGCGCTGCAGCAGGTTATCGAGGGCGAGGGTGCCCGAGGTATCGCGGGCGATCTCCGCCGCGATCTGGAGCTGGCTGGCACGGCGCTGGCTCTCTTCGAGCAGCCTGAGGTTTTGGATCGCGACCGCAGCCTGTCCCGCGATAGCCATCAGCCGCCGCACCGACATTTCATCGTATTCGAGGGGGATGCTGTAGGCGCTGAAGATAAAGCCGATCCACTGGTTGCCCAACGTTAGGGGGAGAAAAGCCACGCTGTTCGCCCGGAAGTTCTCCAGGAAGAGCCGGCGGGTGTCGTCATCCAGGCGCTCGTCGGCGGCAACGTCCTTGATCATGATCAGCTCGTTGGGGGAGAGCAAATTGTTCGCCGGGAAATGGCGCAGCTCATAGCGCTCCAGGCGGTTTTCGACCGGAAGAGATGACCATTGGGCGATCGGGTTGACCCATTCAGGTTGCTTAAGCTCGTCCAGGGAGGGCAAACGACCCGTCTGGCGCTCCTTACTGCGGATAAACCAGGGGCGGTCGAAAAGGGCGAGGGTCAGGTTCTTATCCGTTCTCCCCAGGATGGTGTACCTGCGCAGCGAGAGCAGTACTTCATCGTAGTTTTGGACCAGGTTCATCTCAGAGCTGGCCTGGTAGAGCGCTTCCGTTTCGCCCAGGGCAACCTGGGTGCTTTGGAACAGGCGGGCGTTGTCTACCGCCACGCCAACCTGCTGGCTGATTGCCTCGGTCAGGGCGATACGGCTCTGTGGGACGGATACGGTCGAGTAGCTGAACAGGCAGACGGTGCCGAGCTCGACCCCTTTGGCGGTGAGCGGCACGCCCAGGAAAGCGCAGAAACCGACTGATTTGAGCCAGTTGAATACCGGGTCTATCCCCGCATACGGCCAGTCTTTGGGCAGCTTTGATGCAATCTGAAGGACCTCGGGCGGCAGGTTGTCGAGGTCGGGGGCATACACGGTCAAGCCGGTACGGTAAACCAGGTCGCAGGCAGTCCCATCTAGCCCGTTCTCGGTAAGCCGGTCCACCATTTCATACGGCAAATTGTGGTTGACCTCCATGGTCAGCAGGTGGGTGTCGGCATTGAGGTAGGAGATCAGCCCGGCGTCGAATTCGGTGAGGGCCAGCACGCGCTGTAAGATCTCGCTCAAAACCAGGTCAAGCTCCAGGGTGCGGCTGACGGCGTTGGTCACCTGGTTCATCGCGAGCAGCTCTTCGTTGCGCTGGCGAGTCTCGTCCAACAGGCGCAGGCTCTCGACCGCGACGCCAGCCTGAGCGGCAAGCGAGACCAGGCGGCGGATTTCTCGCTCGGTGAAACCGGTGGTCTGGCTGTAGAGCGCGACGATCTCTCCGATCCAGCGCCCTGTCACGCTCAGCGGCACGAAGAGCAGGCTCTTGGCGTCGGCCTGGGCGGCGAACATGGCCCGCGCTTCTTCGTCCAGGCGCGGGTCGCTGGCGATGTCGAACACAACCCCCGGACGGTCGGGACTGAGGAGCGCCTCGGCGTTGCGCCATTCGCTCAGCGGCATACGCTCGGGCGCCAGGGAGGCGCCGGAGGCCCTCCAGCGCGTCACCGGGATCAGCCATTCGGGTTTTTGGTCGCGAGACCAGGGGG
>JADYYC010000233.1 GCA_020853835.1 Anaerolineales bacterium | reverse complement strand
TCCTGGGACTGGGGATCTTCCCCAACCTTATCCTCACCCATTGGACAGACCTGGCCGACCTCGCCAGGACGCCTTTCCCCTGAGCGGCCCACTTCAACGTGCTATAATCCCTGATCAGCAAGATACGATCACGTTTTGCGGCGTTTGCGGCAAACACCATCGCAGGAGTGATAGACATGGAACTGGAGCAGATCAACAAACAGGTCAACTGGCTCGACGAAGAGCGGCGCAAAGACAAGCTCAAGATCAGCGCCCTCGAAGGGCGCCTCACCGAGCTGGAAGGCAAGCTGACCGCTCAGGAGAAGCAGAAGAACGAGCTCGAGAGCCAGGTGGCGCGCCTGGGGGCGATCGTCGCCAAGGTGGACGGCTTCGAAGAGTCGATCCTGCAGGCGCGCGTCGAGGCAAAGCAGAAGCTCGAAGAGCAAGACAAGCTCACCCGCAAACGCGAAGACGAAGCCGAAAAAGTGCGCCGCACCGAGCTGCGCGGCCTGGAAGTCGACCTGGGCGTGGTGCGCAAAGAGATCGAGCAGTTTGCGGAGATCAAGCGCAACCTCAAAAACCGCGTGGACGAGGAGATGCGCCTCTCGCGCCTGATCGATGAAGTGCGCAACCGCTTCGACACGCTCCGGCGCAGCGATGAAGATTACACGCGCACGATCCGCTCGCTGGAGGACGGGCGCCGCACCGACGCCAAGCGCATCACCGACCTGAGCGGCGAAGTGTCTGCCCTGCGCAAACGCGCCGACGAGCAGGGCGGGCGGCAGGAGCTGGCGACCGCCGCCCTCAAAAAAGTCGAGGTGCGCCTGAACGAGCTCTCCGCCATCGACGCCGAGCGGCGCGAGTCCATCTCCAATTTCCTCGACAACCAGGCGCTGCGCGAAATCGAGCGCGAGCGGCTGTGGAAGGAATGGCAGGTGCGCTTCGAACAGGTCGAGACCCAGGCGGGCGATCTCGAATCTTCGTTGCAAGCCCTGGACGCCACCCACCGGGCGGTCAAGCGCTCGCAGCAGACCGTGGACGACCTGTCGCAGAAGCTCGAGCGGCGCTTCAACGAGGTCACCGAGGTGCAGCGCCTGGCCGAAGAGCGCTTCCGCCAGGAGTGGGCCACGTTCAAAGCCGATGACCAGAAGCGCTGGACCAATTACACGCTGACCATGGATGAGCAGCGCAACGAGGCTCAGCGCCAGCATGAAAAACTGGCAGAAAAGGTCACCCGCATCGAAGACGAGATCCAGGAGATCCAGGATCTGATCCAGCAAATGAACGAGCATACCCAGAAGCGCCTGCAATCCCTGCTCGCCGCCGTCCATGAGTGGGTGTCTTCTTATGAACGCACCATCGGGCGGGCGCGCTAGGCCCATCGCATGAGGCGAGGCAGCTATGCACGTCATTGGCACCGCTGGGCACGTTGACCACGGCAAATCCACGCTGATCCAGGCTCTCACCGGCATCTACCCCGACCGCCTCAAAGAGGAGCGCGAGCGCGAGATGACGATCGACCTGGGCTTTGCCTGGATGAGCCTGCCCGGCCGCGAACCCGGCGAAATCGAAGAAGTCGGCATCGTCGACGTGCCGGGACACCGCGATTTTATCGAGAACATGCTCGCCGGCGTCGGCGGGATCGACGCGGCGCTGTTCGTGGTCGCCGCCGACGAAGGCGTAATGCCCCAGACGCGCGAGCACCTCGCCATCCTCGACCTGCTGCAAATCCAGGGCGGCGTGGTGGCGCTGACCAAGATCGACATGGTCGACGACCCCGAATGGCTGGACCTGGTCGAGAGCGACGTGCGCGAGGCGCTGCGGGGCACCGTGCTGGCAGACGCCCCCATCGTGCGCCTTTCCGCCCGCACGGGCGCGGGGCTGGACGACCTGCGCCAGGCGCTGGCAGGCTTGCTGGCGGAACGCCCACCCCGCCCCGACCTGGGACGGCCGCGCCTGCCGGTCGACCGCGCCTTCTCGATCGCCGGGTTTGGCACGGTCGTGACCGGCACGCTGGTCGACGGGACGCTGCGCGTCGGCGAAGAGGTCGAGATCCTGCCGCGCGGGCTGCGCGGGCGCGTGCGCGGGCTGCAAACCCACAAGCAAAAGGAACAGGCGGCGGCGCCGGGCGGCCGCACCGCGGTCAACATTTCCGGCGTGGCGCTCGAAGACCTGCAACGGGGCGACGTGGTCGCCCACCTGGGCGATTACCGCGCCACGCAGCGCCTGGACGTGCACTTCCGGCTCCTGCCGGAGGTGAGCCAGCCGCTCAAACACAACACCGAGGTCAAGCTGTTCATCGGCGCGGCCGAGGTGGTAGCGCGCCTGCGCTTGCTTGGCGCCGAAGAACTGCCGCCGGGCGGGGAAGGCTGGTTGCAGCTCGAATTGAGCCAGCCGGTCGTGGCTGCCCGCGGCGACCGCTACATCCTGCGCCGCCCCTCGCCGGGCGAGACGCTCGGCGGGGGCGAGGTGGTCGACCCGCAGCCCAAAGGCCGTCACAAGCGCTTTGCCCCGGCCGCCCTGGCGAGGTTGGACGCCCTCTCCCAGGGCGACCCGGGGGACGTGCTGCTGCAAGCGCTGGCGGCGGCCGGCTCGGCGACCTATAAAGAATTGCTCGGGAGCGCCGGTTTAGAGAAAACCACCGCCGACGCCGCCCTCGCCGCGCTGATCCAGGGCGGGCAGGCGCTCAAACTCGAAGGCAAGCCGGTCGAAGAGGGCTTTGCCGCGGACGACCTGCTGATCGGACGCCCCCAATGGGAGCAGCTCGCGGAGCGCATTTTGCAGGAGACGGGCGCTTACCACCAGAGCCACCCGCTGCGCCGCGGCCTGCCGCGCGAAGAGCTTAAAACCCGCACGCGCAGCCTGACCCGCGGCCAGGCGCGGCTGTTCACTGCCGCGCTGCGGCGCCTCGCCGCGCAGGGGGAGCTCTGCGAGGCGGGCCCGCTGGTGCACCTGCCGGGGCACGCCATCCGCTTCACCCCCGAACAGGAGCGCCGCGCCGCCCTGCTGCTGAGCCGCTTCGAAGCCGCGCCGTTCGCCCCGCCCCCCGCCAAGGAAGTCCAGGCCGAGCTGGGCGAGGAGTTCTACAACGCCCTGGTCGAGACCGGACGGCTCGTGGAGGCCGCCCCGGACGTGGTCTTCCGCGCCGAGGATTACGAACGCATGGTTGCGGAGGTGCGGCGCCTGATCGAAGCGGGCGGCTCGATCACCGTCGCCCAGGCGCGCGACCACTTCGACACCAGCCGGCGCTACGTCCTGGCGCTGCTCGAACACCTGGACGCCGCCGGCGTGACAGTCCGCTCCGGCGACGAGCGCAAGCTGCGCCGCTGAGCGAAAATCGCCCCGTCTTCTCATATACCCAGCCCCTCCCCCGATGTTATAATCCTTATAACG
>JADYYC010000232.1 GCA_020853835.1 Anaerolineales bacterium | reverse complement strand
CGCTCGCCAGGACGCAGGCCGCGCCGGCAACGAGTGGGTCTTTGGCAAGCTCGAGCGTCAGGAAGAAAAGAACGACGATCGATGCAATAAAGAAGATGTTATTGATAGCTACCGGGACCAGGATCTCAGAAGTCGGCAGCCAGGGCCGGATGAGCGCAAATACGCTGCCCACAAGATAGAACTGCAGCGGCAGCCAGTAGCCATCTGACGGCGCAAAAAAGGGCTCCCTGGACCAGTTATATGCGATCTGCGTGCGCATAAACGAATCCCAGGGGATGCCATAAAAATATCCGTGCGTGTGCAGCCATTGGTATATCCCTAGCCTGAGTACGAGCACAACAGCCAAAGTGCACCCAAGCGGTGGGACAAATTTCCAAAATTTCCACTTGCTCATGATTTTTTCGCCAAGTTCATTGAACTGATCGTTCCGACTCCTGCAACAACACATTCTACCCGCTTTCGGACGTGGATTTTGATTAGACGGTTTGTCCAGTATAATCTATGCGGTTTTTCAACATCGATCTGCGCGGATAATGATGGCACAGGAAAATCTATTAAAGAACATACACTATCGGTTTTTACCCAGGGACAGCCAGCGTGAAAGAAACGCCCGGCGCCTCTATTACCTGGCAAGGGATCTGCTTGCGCTGGGCCCTTTGCGCCGCCGGGTTACGCGCTGGATCGAGGCAACCGGCCTTTTCACTGACGGTTACACTCCAGAAGACTTCGGCTACACCATCCTCTTCACCGACAATGAAGCCCTTTTCCCTGCCTACCCGTTTCGAGAGAGGGTGACGGGGCCGCGCAACCCTGTGAAGGTGTCGCTGATCTCCACCCTGCGAAACGAAGCCGGCAACCTGGAACAATGGATGGAGTGCATTTTCCAACAGACCCGCCTGCCGGATGAGATCATCCTGGTTGACGGCGGCTCCACCGACGGGACGATCGAGTTATTAGAAGCGCAGGCGCAGAGTTCGCCCGTTCCCATTCATCTCCTGTTCGAGCATGGCATCAATATCGCCCATGGGCGCAACCTTGCCATCGAAGGGGCCAAATATCCGGTCATCGCCGCCACCGATTTTGGCTGCCGCCCCGAAAAAACCTGGCTTGAGAACATCCTGGCGCCCTTTGAACGGGACGAGCGCATCCAGATGGTCAGCGGATGGTACGTTGTCATCGACCGCCGCGGCCAGGTCCTGAAGCGCCGCGCCTGGCCCACGCTGGATCAGGTCGACCCCGCCAGCTTCATCCCATCTTCACGCTCGATTGCCTTCACCCGCGAGCTCTGGCGGCAGGCTGGCGGCTATCCGGAGTGGCTCACGCTCACCGGGGAGGACACCTATTTTGCGCTGGAGCTTAGGAAATTCAGCAGCCGCCGGGCGTTTGCGCCAGATGCAATCGTCAATTGGTTTGCCCCCGAAGACCTGCGCGGTTACTGGAACAAAGTGCGCCTCTGGTCTGTCGGGGATGGGGAATCGGGCGTGCATGCCTCGAACTATCTGGCGATATCCAGGCAAATTCTGGTGGGGGTTTTCTTCCTGTTCGTGTTTATCGGCCTGGCTGCTCTCAGCTTGTGGATCAACGATGCTTGGCTCTACCTCTTCGTTGCTGCGCTGATCCTGTTCGCGGGGTTGTTCATCATTCACAGGCACGGTTCTTTGAAGCGTTACATCGCCGAAACCGGCCTGAAGGTAGCCATGGTGCGCGGTTTTCTTGCCGGCCGGAAGCGCAGACCCGAAATCGATCTGAAGCGGTTCAGGGAGGCGCGAGGCGTGGTGTTCATCCTTGCGGGCGTCCCGATCCACGACACCGGCGGCGGTTCGCGCGGCGCCCAGCTTGCCCTTGAGTTGCTGCGCCAGAACTACCTCGTCGTTTATCTCAACAAATTCAAGTCGTATGAGAGCGTCAACCTGGGCCTGCGCATCGCTCACCCCAACCTGCTCCTTTACGACCTCGCAGACTTCTCCTGGGAGGCGTTCCACTCGAAATACGCCGAAATTCTGGCCAGCAAACCCGCCGGCGCTTTGCTCGAGTTTCCCCTGGCGGACTTCCTTCCGCTGGTCAAGCGGCTGCGCCAAGTTGGGGCGGGCATTGCCTACGATCTCCTGGATGACTGGGATACCCAGCTTGGTTCTACCTGGTACACCGAAGAGGTTGAGAAAGAGGTGGTTTCCGCGTCGGACGTGCTCATCGCCACAGCGCCCCTCCTGGTGGAGCGCCTTGAGCGCCAGTCCGGGCGGCCGGTCGCGTTCCTTCCGAACGCCGTAAATTTGCGCCTGTTCGATTGCCAACGGGCTTACTTGCGGCCCGATGACTTGCCCGGTGAAGACAAAATGATCACTTATGTTGGCGCGTTGTGGGGAGAGTGGTTCGATTGGGACTTGCTTTTAGAGGTCGCCAGGCACAATCCGGATGCGGCTGTTGTCGTCATCGGGGATTACCGGGGGCAATGCCCCTCGACGGAACCCAACCTGCATTTCCTGGGGCTTAAGCCCCAGGCCAGCCTGCCAGCTTACCTGGCGAACAGCAGCGTGGCGATCATCCCCTGGAAGGTGAACAAAATCACCCGCGCCACCAGCCCTCTGAAGCTCTATGAATATCTGGCGATGAACGTCCCGGTGGTCGTCCCCGATCTTCCGCCGCTCTATGATATCCCTTATGTTTTCCTGTCGGAAAGCACGGCCGAGTTTCTCAAAAACATCCGAGCAGCCATGGGCGCCACGGTTGACCCCGAATTGCTTCAAGCCTACGTTCGGGCGCACTCCTGGGAACATCGCGTGGAGCAACTGGTGGGTCTGCCGGGCTTTCTTAACCAGGACCGATCGGGATTTCAGGCGCAGCCCAAAGATTAAAGCTTCAACTTCATCCAGACCAGCGTCTGCTGCTCTCTGAACCCCGCCTCCTGGATCGCTTCAGCGTACCTCCCAGCCGGATATTCCAGCGCCACGGCGCGCCGGGTGGGAGAGCTGCGCCGAATGTGTTGCAGCAGGAACTGCACGGCCTCGTCCGCGCCTCTTTCAGGCGCGGCCAGCCAGATCGCGTTGGCATACGACCAGGTCGACTGCCACGCCGCGCCGGCGGCCAGGCGGCCCTGGCGCAGCGCCGCCCATTGGATCACATAAGCGTTGTTCAGAAACCGTGAGATCACGCCCAGCCACCCCGGGCGCAGATTGTTCAGGCGGAACCACGAATGCCAGGCGAGCTCGTCAGGATAGCTGCGGCGCAGCCATTCCTTCATCACCGTCCAATACCGGTTTTTCAGGGTGGTGATTTGAATCCCCGACGCCTTTCCAGGCGGGATATGATCCGGGTTCGCCACCCAGGTCGTGCGCATCGCCTTTTCTTGAAATCCGAGCGAAAGGTACAGGTTCCGCGCCGCCGGGTTATCCTCCCGGACGTGTAGCCAGGCCGCGGGGGCGTGTTTGTTGCGCGCAAATTCGATCGACTTTTCGGTCAACATGCGTCCGATCCCGCGCAAGCGATAGTCTGGATGGACCGCCACGTTTGCAATCAGGTAGCAGCGCTGGCCTTGCAGCAGGTAGGGGATCAGGCTCGCGTTCCCGACGATCTGCCCGTCTTCCTGCCACACGAACCCGCTCATCGGCGCGTTCGCCCAGCCCCTGGCCCGCCCCACCCACGATGAACTTCTGGCTGTCGAGCGCAGGCGCGCCAGGTAATCGCGCCCGTCGGGATCCAGCGTCTCGGCAAAGCACAATTCAACCAGGTCAGCCACCTCTCTCAGGTCGCGCCGGATGTCGAACGGGCGCAGGTGTTCCTGCCTGGCGGCGGGCGCAATGGTTTCGGAGATCGCGGCCATTGTTTCACCAAAATTTTACCTTATAATCCCTTGTAGCAGCGGCGTTCAGGCTTTACAATACACAAAACACTTGTTCTGATTATCAGGGTGAGCTTTGGCGATCGACTTTCAGGAGATAAAGAACCAGATACAAGAATTTGGCGAGACCGCTTTGCGGCGGCAGCAAGAGATAAGCGCCAGGCGTGAGCAGGCCGAGGCCCTGCTGGCTCAGCACGCCTCGAACGCCGAATTTCTGCTCGAGCGGGTGAAGCGCATCACCCGGCTTCACGATCCCAACTTGCGCTGCGCCATCCCCGCGGTGGGGCTGAAAAGACCGCCAGAGCCGCTGGATGCCCGCGTCGCCCTCCCGCATCCGCCGGCGCGGGCTTCTCTGCTGGCTGCGGACGGGTCGCAAAGCAACCCCAATCGGCACGACCAGGTTGATTTTTGTCTGATCAACGTCGGCGCCATCCAGGCCGGCCTGGGCGACACCGCCGCTCCCCAGATCACCATCCACAGCCGGCTCGTGTACGATGAAGCGCTCTTCACGGATACCGGCGTGCTGACCGAAGCCCAGATCGCCCTGATGCGCGACTTGAACGAGCGGCTGTTATTATCCGAGCTCGCCACCCAGGCCGCGCCTCCGGTGATCACTTTTACCGACGGGCCGCTGGAGCTTTGGGGCGGCGCCGATCCTCAGACGACCAGCTCCTTCAGTCAGAGCCTGGAAGAATACAAGGACGTCCTGCGCAGCCTGTGCGCCATTGGCGCAACCACCGCCGGCTACGTCGATAAGCCGGCGGCAAACCTGCTCGTGCGCCTGCTCGAAATCGCCGCGCTGGACGAGGGCGAGCTGGGTGAAGTCAAAAGCCTGCACCCGCTCCGCCGGGTGAGCGACCGCCAGCTTTTCCAGCGCATGCTCGCCCCGGGGGATCGTTCGGCGGTGTTCGCCATCCAGTCCCGCTTCGCGGCGCAGTACATGGATGAGCTGGCGCTGCATTTCTTTTACATCAACGTAGGGCGGGTTGGTAAGCCCTGGCTGGCGCGCGTCGAAATTCCGGGCTGGGTCGCCGATGACCCCGAGCGCCTGGAAGCGCTGCACGCGGTGCTCTTCCAGCAGTGTCAGGTCATGGGCAGCCGGCCCTTCCCTTATCTGATCCACCGCGCCCATGAAGCCGCGGTCGTTTCGCTCGAAGAAAAGGACCAGGTCGGCCAGATGCTCGTCGCCGAAATGTACCGCCGCGGCCTCGGGGTGGACGACGTCTCGTCCAAGCAATTTGCCAAAGACCAGGCGCTGCGCACGCGCTATGAAAGGTGAGGTTGCATGAGCCAGGCTATCGAGATCGGACGTTTGCTGCGCGCCGGCACAACCGGGTTTGTGCTCGGCTGCCGGGTGAACCAGTTCGAGAGCCCCTCGTTTGGGGCGCTCGTCAAGGCGCCCGTTTCGGACAATTATCAGATCTACGGGCTGATACACGATATCCACATCGACGACGACGGGCTGGTGCGCCAGCTTGTCACCGCCGAGCGCGTCGACGAGAACATCATCAACGACAACCGCCTCAACCGCAACGTCCCGCTCGAGATCAGCGTGCTTTCGGTCGGCTACCGCCAGGACGGGCGGGTTCATCACCTGCTTCCGCCGCGCCCGCCGCTCAGCCTGGATGTGATTTGTCTGTGCACCCCCCAGGAGACCTGTGAGTTCAGCGCCGCCAGCCGCTTTGGGTACTTCCGCCACATCCTGCGGGCGGCCGATCTGCCGGTGGGAGAATTGCTGGCCGCTCATCTGGAGCAGACCCAGGCGCTCCAGCAGGCGCACGGCGACCCCGGCTGGATCAACCACGCCACGCAGGAGTTGATCATCCTCCTGCGGGACGATTACCCGACCCTGATGAGCGTCCTGGGGGCGCTGGGCGACATCTCCACAAGGCAGGTCTGACCATGACTGGACAAATGAACGCGATCGGTTACATCGTCGGCGGCGGCCTCAAAGAAAACCTCCGAGCCCGCCTCACCGTCCCCAGCCAGCAGGTTCAAGAGGGCGGCTTTGTCGTCATCGAAAGCGGCGACTGGCTCTTCTACGGGCTGGTGACCGACCTGCAGCTTGGCGCCACCGACCCGCGCTTTGCCGACGAGCAGAGCGAGCAGCGCCTGCCGCCCGAACTGGCCCGGCTGCTGCACGGGCAAACCCTCTTTACCAACCTGGAAGTGCTGCCGGCGCTGATGCTCGAGCGCGGCCCCGACCTGGACTCGCCCGAGTACGACCGCTATCAGCAGGAGATCGAGAGCGGCTTGCGCCAGAAGCCAGCCCCGCTGCCGGTCAAGACCATCCCGCCGCACCACGCGCCCGTGCGCCTGGCCGGTCCCGGCGATATCGCCGAGATCTTTGGCAAGCCCAAAGAGCCGGGCAACTTTGTGATTGGCTACACGCGCGAGCAGGGTCACCCGGTTTGTCTGAACCTGGAGCGCTTTGTGCAGCGCTCCTCGGGTATCTTCGGCGCCACCGGCACCGGGAAGTCCTTCCTGACGCGCATCATCCTGGCCGGCCTCATCCAACACGACCGCACTTCGCTGCTGGTCTTCGATATGCACAACGAATACGGGTATGACGACATCGCCTCCGACACCCAGGCGCGCGTGACCGGCTTGAAGAAGCGCTTCCCAACCCGCGTGCGCGTAGTCGGCCTCGGTCAGGGGGCCATGATTCGCGGCCAGCCGCCCGATTTCAACCTGGAGATCGCCATGCGCGACCTTCAGCCCGAAGATATCGAGCTGCTCACGCACGAGCTCAACCTGAAAGAGACCACCCCCACCACCCTCGACGCCCTCCTCACCACCTTTCGCCAGGACTGGTTTGCGAGCTTCAAAGCCATGCGCCGCAACGCCGTCGTCGTCGATGAAGAGACCGGCAAGAAAATGCCCGCTCCGGACAGCGTGGCGGCCTGGGCAATCGAGGCTGGGGTGAACGTGATGGCGGCCGAGGGCCTGCATGACAAGCTGCGCCGCCTGTTCAACTGCCCTTACATCGTCGAAGACCCGGCCGCCGACTCGATCGGCGAGATCATCAAAGCCCTCGAAGGCGGGCAGCACGTCCTGCTCTCGTTTGGCCGCTTCGAAAGCGACCTGGATTACCTGCTGGTCACCAACCTCATCACCCGCCGCATCCGCCAGGCCTGGGAGCAGCGCACCAACAACTACCGCACGCGCGGCGAGCAAGAGCCGCGCCCGCTGGTGGTCGTCCTCGAGGAGGCTCACAAGCTGCTCAACCGCGAGATGGCTTCTCAAACCACCTTTAGCGCCATCGCGCGGGAGCTGCGCAAGTACTACGTCACCCTGCTGGTGATCGATCAGCGCCCTTCTCAAATTTACGATGAGGTGATGTCGCAGCTTGGGACGCGCATCTCGGGCTGGTTGGGCGACGAAGACGATATTCGCGCCGTGCTCTCGGGCCTGGCCGGCCGCGAGGCGCTGCGCGGCATGCTGGCCCGCCTGCAGCCCAAAGAGGAAGTCCTGCTGCTGGGCTGGGGCGTGCCGATGCCCCTCCCCGTGCACTCGCGCCGCTATGACGACCGGTTTTGGGAGGAGCTGCTCGGCCGTCCCGTCCATTCTTCGCGCGGCGAGGAAGATATTATGAAAGAATTGGGGTTTTAACCCCCTGCACCGCGGGCAGGGTGGCGCTCCGAGCAGCTCCGGAGGTCAAACGCCGGTCACTCGTCTTGTTTGGGCTCAAAATCCAGCGCGGCCGAGTTGATGCAATAGCGCAGCCCGGTCGGCTGTGGCCCGTCGTTGAACACGTGACCCAGGTGGGCGTCGCAGCGCTCACACAACACTTCGGTGCGCTGCATACCGTGGCTGGTATCTCGTTCTAAACGCACGCTGGCCTCGTCCACCGGCTGGTAGAAGCTGGGCCAGCCTGAGCCCGAGTCGTACTTGGCCTGCGAGCTAAAAAGCTCGGCGCCGCAGCTCACACAGCGGAACAGGCCTTTACCTTTGAAATTGTTGTACTTGCCCGTAAAAGGCGGCTCGGTGCCTTTCATGCGGGTGATGTGGTATTGCTCATCGGTCAGGACCTGCCGCCATTCCTGATCGCTCTTCTTCACTTTTTCCGACATTTTGTCACCTTCCTTTACCATGAACCTGGACAACCTGCCGCTTGAGAATCTTTCGTGAGTGGGCAAGGAAAACAGAAAACGCCCCGGTTTTCCGGGGCGGTTCCACCTGTGGGCGGAATAGGGCTCGAACCTACGACCTCTGCGATGTCAACGCAGTGCTCTAACCAACTGAGCTATCCGCCCATACGCCCCATGATTATACACAGCCAGCGTGGAATCGACAAGCCCCATTTCACGGGTAGCGGATCCGGCCCAGAAAGCCCTGGATCGCCTCCAGGACCCGCCGCGGCTGTTCAAGCTGCACCATGTGACCTGCCTGCGGGATAACAGCCAACTCCGCATTTGCGATCCTCTCGGCCAGATAATTGGAATATCGCAGGGGGGTCATTTTGTCTTCGGTTCCACAGATGATCAATGTGGGCTTCTGGATTTCACCCAGGCGTTCGGTCACGTCGAATTCGTCGCAGGCTTTGAGATCCGCCGCGAGTACGCTGGGGCGCGTCTCCGCCATGCGTTTTTCAGCCAGGTCTTTCAACGTCTGTGGAGTTTCGAGGCTGAAAGACCATTCCACCACCAGGTGGACGGCCTTGAGGTAGGTCGAGGGGCTCTCGACCGCATCCATGAGCTGTGGGGCGACCCTGAGCCTTGCGCCCCCGCCCACCAGCGCCAGCCCGGTAACCCGCTGGGGGTAATCCAACGCCAGCGCCAGGGCGATCGCGCTGCCCATCGAATGTCCTACAAAGACCGCGCTGTGGATCCCGAGGGCATCCAGCCACTCCTGGATCGATGCGGCGTAGGCGGCGATCGACTGCTGGCCCCTCCCGCCCGACTTGCCGTGACCGGGCAGGTCGGGCGCATAGACCAGTTGACCCGGCAGGCGGCGCACTTCCGCCGGCCAGTAGAGATGGGTGCCGCCCGCGCCGTGGATCAGCACCACCGCCGGGTCTTTACCCAGGCTGCTCCCCTGATACAGGTGATAATAGATGTCTGCGATAGTTGGCATGTGAGCACGAATGGAAATCGAATGGAAATCGAATGGAAATCAAATGGAAATCGAGCGGATTATCCGGGCCTTACGCGCCGCGCCGAATGCGGTCGGCGGCTTCTTCGGTGAGGGGGATGATGACCTGAACCCGGGTGCCGCGGCCCGGACCCGAATCGATGCGCAGCACACCGTTCAGCAGCTCGGTGCGCTCGCGCAGGTTGATCATGCCCAGGCTGCCGCGGCTTTCATAGGATACTTCGACCTCGCTCGTGTCAAAGCCTTTACCGTCGTCCTCGATTTCGAGATAGCTCAATCCCTCGCGCAGCAGCTTCAGCCGCACCCAGATGTGATCCGCACGCGCGTGCTTGCGAGCGTTGTTCACCGCCTCTTCTATAATGTAGAAGACAACGCCCTGCTTGCCAGCCTCGAGCAGCTCGATCACCCGCGGATCGACCTGGATGATCACGTCCTGACCATAAGTCTCGCTCATCTTATCCGCCATGGATTCGAGAGCGGCGATCAGCCCCTGCGATTCCAGCACCAGCGGGCGCAGCGTGAACAGCATGTGCCGGATTTCTTTGGTGGTGCGCCGAGCGAGCTCCTCGATCTTGAACAGCTCTTCCGAAGCGGATTTTGGGTCGCGGTCCATCAGCCTGCGCGCAAAATTGACCCGCATGGCGATCGCGGAGATCGACTGGGTGGGCCCGTCATGCAGGTCGCTCGCCAGCTTTTTGCGCGATTCTTCCTGGATCTCCATCATCCGGTTTTTCTCGAATTCGAGCGCTTCATAAAGGCGCGCGTTCTGGATCGCGATCGTGGACTGGTTGCGCACAATTTCCAGCACATCCTTCCGGTCGGGGGTGAAAAAATCGGGGTCTGGATGGGCAAAGAGCAGCACGCCATAGGCGTCCAGACCGGTGCGCAGCGGCAGAACGTAAACCGCGCGGCAGTCGTGCAAGGAAATGATCTGGCCCAGTTCGGGGTCCGTCTTGGGGTCCTGTTTGGCTATCGCATTGCCCGACTCGATCACCTGGGCGAGTATGCCGCGCACCCCTGGAAACACCAGGTTGCGGTCCGAGTTCAGCAGCCGCCGGGCCGACGCGATGCTGAGCTCGGGCGAGTCGCTCGATGCGCCCGAGAAGAGCATCACAATGCTCACCAGCCGGTCGACCGAGGCGCCCAGCTCTGCCAGGGCGTGTGTGCTTAAATCCTGAGAGGTCTCGAGCACCCGTTGATAGCTCAGCGTCGCCGTCAGGTCGGATATCAACTCGTAGATCGTCCGGCGGCGGTCCAATTCTTTCCTGTCGATTGGTTTGCGCTCGTCGTCGCGCGAGCGTTTGGGGTAGCGCAGTTCGCGTTCCAGGCG
>JADYYC010000231.1 GCA_020853835.1 Anaerolineales bacterium | reverse complement strand
GGCGTGATACGACTGGCGCTGCACGTTCGGCGCCGGGTTTTTGAGCAGATGCTGGATAGCCCTGAGCAGCTCGCCCGCAGAAGCGCTCCGAGAAAGGACGTAATCCACGCCCAGCGAAGAGGCAATCCGGGATTGCTGTGCATTGTCCACCAGGGCAATGCTCAGCAGATTGGGGCAGCGGCGCTTAGTTGAAGATAACCGGTTGTCCGTTGTTGAAGCGGCCAGATCCAGATCGGCAAGGATGAGCGTCAGGCGCATACCTGTAAACTGCTCCAGGTCGTCCGTCTCAAGACCCCCAGCAAGGAACAAATCGTTCCCCGGCAGCGTCTTAAGCACCGCGGCCAGGCTGTCACGAAAGTGACCCGGCCGGCCAACGATCAAGATCTGGTTGTAGGTCTCCATGTGAGTATCCGCAGCCCCGACTGTGAACCTTAACAATTTGGCTAGAAGTTGCCCGCGAGCAGTTTTTCCAGGCTGGCGCGCAGTTCAGCTTCTGTGTTGTCACCCAGGCTGATTTCGCGAATGACGCCGCTGTTATCGATGATGAAAGTGGTCGGGAAAAAGATGGCGCGGTAATTGTTCGCAAACGTGCGCTCCTGATCCAGCAGCACCGGAAAGGTCATACCGATTTCTCTGATGGATGCCTGGACTTTTTCCAGACTGTCCTGATCCAGAGCGTTGATCGAGATGAAGGACACTCCCCGGGGCGTATATTCGAGATGCAGCTTTTCGAGGATCGGCAGCTCTTGTTTGCATGGAACACACCATGTCGCCCAGTAATTCACGACGACATATTTGCCCAGGAGGTCACCCAGGCTGTAAGTCTGTCCATCCACAGCCGGCAAAGAGAATTCGGGAGCGCGAAACCCCACCTGAGGCTCGACCGCCAACGAGAGGTCTACAACCGGCGGGGCGGCATTTTGGAGCTCCAGCTCTGTGGAAGGGGCTGGATCAACCAGTTCAGCCGTCAACGGGGCAGCCGGTTCTGTTTTTGCCGGCAGGCTTTCGGGAAGCGCCTCAACCGCAGCCGCCTCCGGGGGCAGAGCAGCGGGCTCTGACATGTTTTTCTGCATCCGCTCGGCCGCCTTGGGGATCTGAACGGAAAAGCTGCTTGAAGCGGCCATGGCTGGCGCCGTATTTTCTTGAGATTGACCTTGGGGTTGATTACCTGCTGAGCAGGCCGTCAGTAAACCGAGAACGATAAAACATATTACCAACAAACGAACGCTGTACAAAGGGTGGGTGTTTTTAATCATCAATCCTCGTCAGTGTAGTGGATATTGGGCGTATTGGGCGATAACGAAGTTTATTATACCGTTCGAGGTATAAATGGCAACCGCATCGGGGCGAATTTGAAGAAATTCGGTCAAATGCTATAAAATAAGAAGGCGGCCGCTGCGACAATTGACTTAGGGGAACTTAACTTTTTCGCAGCGCGGCCGAACGCAGGGCGGAAATGTTGTCTGCAACGCGCTGGTGCTTGTTGAAGACCGAAGAGCCGGCAACCAGAATGGTAGCGCCCGCCTCCACAACCTCGGCGGCGTTTTCAGGGCTGATCCCCCCATCGACCTCGATTTCAATGTGAGAAAGCTGGCGCTCATCCAGCATTCTGCGCAAACGCCGGATTTTGTCTGTCATGGTGGGAATATATTTCTGACCCCCGAAGCCGGGGTTGACTGTCATGACCAGTACGAGATCGACAAAGGGCAGGATCTCCGTAAGCGCATCCAATGAAGTTGACGGGTTCAGCGTCACCCCGGCTTGCATGCCCAGCGACTTGATCTGTTGGATCGTGAGATGCAAATTCGGACAGGTCTCTACATGAACCGTGACGCCATCTGCGCCCGATTCAGCAAATTCCGGGATCATCAGTTCCGGTTTTTCAATCATTAAGTGAGCGCTCAATGAGACGCCCGCCTTTTGAGTGAGGGGCTTGATGGCGCGCACGATCAGCGGGCCAACGGTCATGTTCGGAACAAAGTGACCATCCATGACATCCACGTGGATATACTCAGCGCCGGCTGCGATGGCCTCCTGCACCTGTTCACCAAGGCGGGTAAAATCTGCCGACAGTATGGATGGAGCGATCTTAACGGACATTTTTACCCTCCAACACCCGGATGCCATCTTCGCCCGCCACGATCGCCTGACACGCCATGCCCAGGAACAGGCCGTGCTCAAGGATGCCTGGGCGGTCATTGAGCGTGCGGTTCAAATCGAAGATATCGGGGATGCCCCCTTCGAACCAGGCGCGCGCCAGATAGTTTCCGTTATCCGTCAGGGTCGGCGAGCCGTCTTGTTCCAGCCATAGCTCCGCCCGGCAGCCCAGAGTGTTCAACCAGCGGACATGGCTGGAAGCCTCGAATGGCACGATCTCGACCGGCAGAGGGCCGCTCTCCCCCAGCCGGTTTACCAGCTTGCTCTCATCGACAATGACGATGAACTTCCGGGCGTGTATCTCGACCACTTTCTCACGCAGCAGGGCTTTTCCCAGCCCTTTGATGAGGTTGAGGTCTGGATCGACCTCGTCCGCGCCGTCGATTGCCAGGTCCAGCGCGGGGAATTCGGCCAGGCTGACGATGGGGATGTTGAATTCGCGCAGTTTGGCGGCGCTGTGTTCGGAGGTTGGAACGGTTCGAATATCTCGAAGCTGACCCGCCCGGCACATCTCGCCAAGACGTTCGATGAAGAAACCTACGGTCCGCCCCGTGCCGATGCCCAGGGTCATGCCGTCATGGACAAAGTCAATGGCCCTCTCCCCCGCTTTGCGACGCAATTCTAACTGGTGATCATTCATAAGCCGAACTATATCACAAGATGAAGCCTCAATCAATTTCGAGCAGCAATTCGGAGAGCGCCACGCGCTGTCCCGGCTCTACGTTGACCAATGCGATGCTGCCTGGTTTGGGGGCGCGGATTTCATTTTCCATTTTCATCGCTTCCAGGATCAACAGCGGCTGTCCAGCTTGAACCAGATCTCCGACTTTAACCATCACCTGTGCGACCTGCCCCGGTATAGGCGCTTTAACCCTTCCATCCCTGACAGACGGTAGAGGGGCTATCTTTGTCCGGTCCATAATTTTGAGCGGGAAGGTTCCCCAGCGGGTCTCGATCCAGCCAAATCTCTCATCGACGGAGATTTCGATCGGGCGCCCTTCGATGATGAACCACTCCGAGGCGCTATCACGCCCGCTCCCATTGGGGGCCTGCACTCGAAAATCCTGCCCATCCACTTCGACGATCATCTCAGCGGGACGAAGCGGCTGAGACTCCAGCCCAATCTCGAACGAATAACCATCCACCTGAACCATCAACTTTTTCAATTTCAAGCTCACTCTCTACGAAGGCAGCCGGCGGCTGTCCCGATGCCATCCGCCCAGGACGCGCTCCGGCAGCTCCGGATGGAAAGAAGAACGGCGGCGGTAATATGCAATGGCAGCCGCGATCGCCAGATCGCGCAGCAGGACTTCGTCTGCGGTATCCTCGGCTGCCAACGCCGGCGAGGAACTGGTGGAATAATTTCCTTCCACAAAAGACGGCTGTTCCACCATCCGCCGGATGAGGGAAAGATTGGTCGAAATTCCCGAAAACCGGGTCTCATCCAGCG
>JADYYC010000230.1 GCA_020853835.1 Anaerolineales bacterium | reverse complement strand
GCCACACCGGAGGAGACCACCAAGCGCGTGATGCAGATGATGACCGATCCTGCCCGCATCCGCCGCACCGACCCGGGCAACCCGGACGTGTGCAACGTGTTTACTTTGCATAAGGTTTTCTCTGCGCCAGAAGAGGTTGCCATGATTGATGTCGAGTGCCGCCGGGCAGGCATCGGCTGTGTGGACTGCAAATTACTGCTGGCGCGCAACCTGAACGCTCATCTGGCGCCATACCGCGCCCGCCGCGCAGCTCTGGACGAGAAGCCAGAACAGGTGTGGGAGGTGCTCGAAGACGGGCGCAGGCGCGCGAACGCGATCGCCGACCAGACCATGCAGGAAGTCCGCGAGGCGATCGGACTGCCTCTGCCGATGGGCAAATGAGAGCCGTCTTGCAGCGCGTGCGACGCGGGAGCGTATCCGTCTCAGGGCGCACGATTGCTCAAATCGACCAGGGCGTGGTCATCCTGCTTGGGATCGGCCCGCAGGATAGCGCGGAACAGGCCACTTATCTAGCTGAGAAGATCGCCAACCTGCGCATCTTCGAGGACGAGCAGGGGAAGATCAACCGTTCGCTGCTCGAGGTGGAGGGCGCGGCGATCGTGGTCTCCCAATTCACGCTCTACGCCGACACGCGCAAAGGGCGGCGGCCCTCGTTCATCGACGCGGCCCCGCCCGAGGTCGCACGCCCGCTGGTGGACCTGTTTGCGACTGAGTTGAGGGCGCGGGGCGTCCCCACCCAGACAGGCGAATTTGGCGCCACGATGCTGGTGGAGATCGAAAACGACGGCCCGGTGACGATCTGGTTCGAGCGTTAGCGCAGAAGCCAGCCGTAGGCAGCCCAGCAACTCAGCGCAGGGATAATCGCGGGTATAATTCGCAGGGCACCAGCCGGGACGGGGATACAGACCGCATTCACGTCCAGCGGCTGGCATATTTATGCCCACTGCCGTTGTTCACATCAAAGCCATGAGAAGAGGTTGTTGAGATGACCCAGGAAATACCGGCCTCGGGACGTCAGATCCGCCTGACCAGCCTTTCAAACTGTGCGGGTTGAGCGTCCAAACTGAATGCGGAGACGCTGGCGCAGGTGCTGCGCCCTATTCAGGGCCTGTTTTCTTCAGAGGATTACCCCGACCTGCTGGTCGGGATCGGCCAACCGGACGATGCTTCGGTCTGGCGGTTAGACGACGAGCGGGCGCTGGTCATCACGACCGATTTTTTTACGCCGGTTGTGGACAACCCCTATGATTACGGCGCGATCGCAGCCGCAAACGCTCTTTCGGACGTTTATGCGATGGGCGGAGCGCCGTTCCTGGCGCTCAACATCGCCGCCCTGCCACCCGACCTGCCGACCGAGATCAGCGCCGAGATCTTTCGCGGCGGCGCTGAAAAGGCACTTGAGGCGGGGGTGGTGATCGCTGGCGGGCATACCGTGCAGGACAAGGAACCCAAATATGGGCTGGTGGTGCTCGGGTTTGTGCACCCCGAGCGGCTGATCAGCAAAAGCGGCGCCAGAGTTGGCGATATCCTGGTGCTCACCAAACCGCTCGGGTTTGGCACGGTGGCGACTGCCCTCAAGAGCAACCTGGCCGACCCCGAGGACGTGGATGAAGCCGTGCGCTGGATGAAACGCCTCAATAAAACTGCTGCCCAAATCGCGGTTGCCTGCGGCGTGCGCGGCGGAACGGATGTGACCGGGTTCAGCCTGATCGGGCATGCGATGGAAATCGCCGAAGCCTCGGAACTGGGGCTGCGCTTCGATTACAAAAAGATCCCCTTCACCTCTGGCGCAAAGAAATACGCCGCCGACTGGGTTTTCCCGGGCGGTTCGTTCGATAACCAGGCCTATTATGGCAAACAAGTGCGTTTCAAACCCGAGATTGACGAGCCCAGCAGGATCTTGCTTTACGATCCTCAAACCAGCGGCGGGCTTTTGCTGGCCGTCCCGTCCGAAAAAATTGACGATTTCCTCGACCAGGCTGCGGCTCAAGACCAGCCAGCCTGGGTCATCGGCGAGGCAGTAGCCGGCCAGGGAATCGAAATCCGCTCCTGAAGGGTCCCGACAGGCAGGATGAAACGATCATGGAAGGTGGCAATCGCCGGATATCGCTTTTGCGCATCTTGTGGACCGATTATCCGGCGTTTTACTCAGCGCTGGTACCCGCCGTGGCCTGGGTTGTCTACCTGGCGTGGACGCCCGATTGGCGCGGCGCGGGTCCGGTGATCACCGCACAAGCGCACCCGATCTTCCTGACGCTGGCCTTGATCGCAACCGCGGGCGGCCTGTCTTTCTTGCTGATCCGCCTCTGGACCCTGTTCAGGGTCTTCCGGACGGGGGCGGAGGTGAAAGGAAAAATTTCCAGCGTGGAGATCAAACGCGATCACGGGCGGGTCGAGTACGTGTACATTTTCGAGCATCAGGAATATTTCTCGGGGGCAGAGGTCCATCGCAACGCCGAGACCCGCGCCCTCAAAGTTGGCGATCACGTCACGCTGGTCGTGGACAGGACAAAACCCAGGCGCGCTTTCATCCGCGACCTGTACACCACAGGATAGACGAACCATGCACTCTGATGACTTTCCCTCACGACGCTCTCCGATCTATTCCACGCGCAGCATGGTGGGCGCAAGCCAACCGCTGGCGGTTGCAGCCGGCCTGGAGACGCTGCGCAAAGGCGGAAACGCCGCCGACGCCGCCGTGGCGACTGCGGCCGCGCTCAACGTCTGCGAGCCTTTCTCTACCGGCCTGGGTGGCGATTGTTTCGCCCTGTTTTACCATGCGCCGACCGGCCGCGTCCATGCCATGAACGGTTCGGGGCGCCTGCCGGCCGCCCTCTCCCTGGAGCGCCTGCGCGCAGAAGGCCTGGGCGATGAGCTGCCGCCGCGCCATCCTTACACGGTCACCGTTCCAGGAGCCTGCGCCGGTTGGAGCGACCTGATCGAGCAGTATGGCAGCCTGTCGTTGGGGGAAGTGTTGCAGCCGGCGATCCGGCTGGCCGAAGAGGGCTTTCCGGTTGCGCCGCTCACAGCCCGCGAGTGGGCGGGCCTGGCGCCTGAAGCGCTGAAGCCGGAACGGGGCGGGCACGAATTATCCGTTGCCGGGCGCGCCCCGCGCCCGGGGGAACTCTTTCGCAACCCGGGGCTGGCGGATGTGCTCACCCGCATCGCCAAAGGGGGCAAACAGGCATTTTACACCGGCGAGATCGCCAACCGTATCGCCGGGGCCGTCCAGGCGGCGGGCGGCTGTCTGGACGAACGCGACCTGGCCGCGCACCAGACCACCTGGGAAGCTCCTATCCATACCTCGTACCGGGGGGTGAACGTCTGGGAATGCCCGCCAAACGGACAGGGACTGGCCGCCCTGTTGGCGCTCAACATCCTGGAAGGCTTCGACTTCCCCGACCTGCCGCCGCTTTCGGCCCAGAGCCTGCACCTGCAGATCGAAGCCATGCGCCTGGCGTTTGCGGACGCGAGAGCCTTCATCGCCGACCCGGCGTTCAACCCCCTACCGCTGGAAGCGCTGCTCTCGAAAGATTATGCCAGCCGCAGACGCTTGCTGATCGATCCGCATCGAGCCTGTCTGAACCATCCGTGCGGCGTCCCCCACGCCAGCTCCGACACGGTCTATCTGAGCGTTGTCGACGAGCAAGGCAACGCCTGCTCGTTTATCAACAGCCTGTACATGGGCTTTGGGACGGGGATCGTTCCAACCGGGTGCGGGTTCGCCCTCCAGAACCGGGGGCACAATTTCAGCCTCGATCCCGACAGCCCAAACGCCCTGGCGCCAAACAAACGACCCTATCACACGATCATCCCGGCGATGGCGACCCTGCCCACCCCGGGACCTCGCACAGGCGATCCCGGGCGCGAACAGCTCTATGCCTGCTACGGCGTGATGGGTGGATTTATGCAGCCGCAGGGCCACATGCAGGTGACGAGCGCCCTGATCGACAACCGGCTGGATCCACAAGCCGCGCTGGACCGCCCCCGATTCTGCATCTTAGATGGCAAGAGCGGCGGGACTGTGGCTCTGGAGGAGGGTCTGCCGCTGAGGGTGATGTCAAGCCTGGCCGAGATGGGACATCCCGTTGTACCCGTGAGCGGCGAGGGGCGTCGCATTTTTGGGCGGGGGCAAATCATCCAACGCGACCCTGAAAGCGGCGTGCTGTGTGGCGGCAGCGATCCGCGCGCCGACGGCTGTGTGATGACGCTCTAGACGCCGGTCAGGCATAATAGCGCAAGAAATTTTCTTGCGAAGGCATATCGCCGGCCTTGATCGCCGCCACCTCTTTTGCAAAGTCATAAGGCACCCAGTGCGGCTCGACGCGCCAGGCGGCGCCGTCCCATTCGAAGACTGTGAAGCGGGCGCGCAGGTCGTGGTCGATGCTGGGCAGAGCGCAGCACGCTACATCGACGAGCGTCTTTTCATTCCACTTCCTCTGAAACGTATAGTGAAAGTGTCCGAAAGCCACCGTGCTGGCCGGCTCGTCTGCCAGGACATCCTTCAGGGAGGCTGAATCATCCGGCTGGCGGACCTCGCCCCAGAGCTTGATTTGCTCAGGTTCGGGAGGCAAGATCATCAGTTCCACATCTTTTGGGTTAGCATGAACTACGAGAAGGTCATGCGCGGGGTCGTCATCAACGGGGAAACGCAGCTCGAACGGCAGCCCGAAGAGCCATTCTCGCTGCTCTGAGGATAGTCGCTCGCGCGACCAGCGCGCTACCGGTTCGATCGTCTGCCACATATTCTGGTGAAGCTCGTCATTTGGAACGCGCTCCGGATAATGCAGATATTCATCGGTGTTGCCATAAACGGCCTTTGCCCCAGCCAGCCTCAGCATTTCAACACAGTTTCCAGGACTGCTCCCGCCCAGACACAGGTCGCCGGCCGCGACCAGGGCGTCGAAATCTCCTGCCTGCCGGATAGCCTGCAGGACGGCTTCCAGCGCAAAGGGGTTACCATGTACATCCGAAAAAATTGCCAGGCGCATTTTTACCTTCCAGTCCACTTCATGGTGTAACAAAAAGGCATCTCACCTTGCGGAGATGCCCATGTGCGTGAATGTAAACGACGGACAGCGATTATTCGGCTTCGACGACTTCCAGGTCGGGGAAGAACTGGTGCACCGTCCCAGCGACCCAGCCGTGCAGTGTGGTGGGTGAAAGGGGGCACCCCAGGCAGGCGCCGCCAAGCCGGACCTTCAAAACCCGCCCTTCCAGGCTGACCATCTCCACCGAGCCGCCGTGATATTGCTCGATATAGGCGTTGACTCGTTCCAGCAAAGCCCTGACCAGCTCGTCTTTCGTATGGTTTAACTCAGGTTCACTCATCTCCACCTCGCCGTACAATCCAGTGATAGGCAGGGGTATTTTACCCGGCTTTGGCTGGTTGATCAAGCTTGACCATCAGCCCCTGTTCCAACAGCGTTATCAACTGCGGATGGTTGCTGTGCAGGCGGGCCTCGATTAACGCAGCCAGTCGCTCCAGCAACATCGATCCTGTCATAGGGTCAGCTTCATAAAGGTTCCGCAGAGCCTTGCAGTGCAGGCGTAAGATCTCGCAATCCGTCTCACAGATAACCGAGGAGGTATATGCGGGGTTGCCAATTGCAGCCGACCAGCCGATCACCCCTTCGGCACGCACACGGGCGATCACCAGCGGCGGCCCGTCTTCGGGTTTGTAATGGATCGCCGCTTCGCCGCCAGCCAGGATATACAGGCAGTCAGCGGGATCGCCCTGTTCGAAAAGCACCGTCCCCAGCGGCACATAGAGGAACATGAAGAGCGGCCTGAGCATCTTGCGCTGCTCGGGGTTGAAGCCTTGAAACAGGGATAACTGCCCAAACACAGAATCAATCATGATAAATCCAGCAAAGTTGCCTAGAATTTACCGTATAAGGCAAGCGCAACCAAGTGGCAAATGTCATAGATTCATACAACAGAAAATAACCCCTGGCAGGCCCGCATTACACGCCAATTTCTATGCCTGGTGAACTTGAAAACATTACATATAGAAAAGCCGGGAGCGGATCTGCTCCCGGCTTTGAGATTTGCCCAGACGGGCCGTTTTATTTGCCCAGCCGCTTGTGGAACTCATCTGTGAGAGCGGGCACAATTTTGTAAATATCGCCCACCACGCCAAACCGCGCCAGCTTGAAGATGGGGGCTTCAGGGTCCTTGTTGATCGCCACAATCACTTTGCTCGAGCGCATACCAGCCAGGTGCTGGATCGCCCCCGAAATGCCACAGGCGATATACAGGTCTGGCGAGACGATTTTGCCGGTCTGGCCGACCTGGTGCTCGTAGGGGATGTAGCCGGCATCGACCGCCGCCCGGCTGGCGCCGACCGCCGCACCCAGCAGCGCGGCCAGCTCGCCGATCATTTTGAAGCCCTGCTGAGCGCGCCAGATCTCGGCCTGCTTCTCATCCATCCCGGCTGGCGGCGAAAGCTCGGGGTTGTTCGAGACGCCGCGCCCGCCCGAGATGATCACGTTCGCATCTGAGAGGCTGACGCCGGTTTCAGACCGAGTGTATCCGGCGACCTTTACACGGATGTCTTCTTCTGGGATAACGGCCTCCACGCGCACAGGCTCTCCCCCGTGCGCCGGATCGGCAGCGGGTTTCTTGAAAGCCCGCACGCGGGTCGTGATCACCGCGGGGGTTGCCTCACAGACGACTCTGGCGAGCAGCTTGCCGGCGTAGACGGGGCGAGTGGCAAGGATCTTGCCGTCGCTGACCTCCAACTCGGTAACATCCGGCATCACCCCGCCGCCCAGTTCCACCGCGCTCAGGGCA
Source organism: Anaerolineales bacterium (assembly GCA_020853835.1). Lineage (GTDB taxonomy): Bacteria > Chloroflexota > Anaerolineae > Anaerolineales > UBA4823 > UTCFX2. The sequence continues at coordinate 2,022 of JADYYC010000230.1, read as the reverse complement.
GCCAATTCGCGCCCGCGCACCGTCGTCGGGAAGAGCAGGACCGCGGCCGAGAGCTTGCGCGCCACGGACGCCACAACCGCTGCATAGGGGGAAGGCCGATAGTCAGTCAGGGTGGGGTCGTCGCAATAATAGGCTTCCTGCACTCCGAACTGGAACACCTGCTCGGCGAGGGGCTTTGATTCGGCGCCCAACACGAGGACGGCGATCTGTCCGCCGCCAGAGCGGGCCAGCTCGCTGGCGGCGCCGACCGCCTCCCAGGAGGCGGGGAGCGCTTCACCTTTGAAATGGTCGATAATAACCAGGATTTTCCCGTTCATCACAGCACCTTCTCCTCGAGGATCTTGGCGACCAGTTTTTCGGCGATTTCCTGTGGGCTGCCGCCTTCGATCATCTCGGTTTTTACCTCGCGCACCGGCGGGTTGAATACCTCAGGCCAGCGCACAACGGAGACCGGGGCTTCGATCCCCAGCGCGGCCAGGTCCCAGGTCGGGATTTCCGCCCGCGAGGCTTTGCGGATCCCCATAAATGAGGGGTAACGCGGCTCACCGATGTCTTTCGAGATGCTCAAAGCCGCCGGAAGCTGGCACTCGACGATCTGGCGGCCTTCCTCGAAGCTGCGCTCAACCCTCAATTTGCCGTTTTCGAACTCTACCCTGGCAGCCAGGCCCAGCATGGGCCAACCCAGCAGGTGGGCGGTCTGAACGCCGGTAACGCCCATGTCGCCATCGATCGCCTGTCTGCCGAAGAACGCCGCCTCAACCCCGCCGACCTTTTTGATCGCGGCGCAGAGCACGCGCGCGATCGCCTGGCTATCGGCAGCATCCAGGGCGGGATCTGAGATCAGGATCGCCTGCGAGCACCCCATCGCCAGGGCGGTCTTGAGCGCCTCCTTGGCACTTTCTCCGCCCACGCTCAGGACCGTCACGTCGCCCCCAGCCGCTTCCTGGAGCAGCAGGGCGGCTTCCACGGCATACTCATCCCAGGGGTTCAGCACCAGCGGCGCGTCGCCCCAGGACACCCGACCGCCCTCTACCACAACTTTGGCGGCGCTGTCGGGCACCTGTTTTACGCAAACGACGATATTCAAGTTGACCTCCTTATGGTTGGATTAATGAATCATCAAGTTCCGGCTTGCCATAATTCGGGATCGTACGGCGGCAGTTCACAGCGCAGCGGGACGTCGCTGCGGAAGCCAAGGGCATATCCTGCCTGCATAAGCTGGTGGATTTCGCTCGTCCCTTCATAGATAACCCCGCCTTTTGCATTGCGCAGGTAACGCTCGACGTCATATTCATCGCTGTACCCATAGGCGCCGTGGATCTGAACTGCATCGGCAGCCGCCTGAAAAGAAGCGTCGGTGGCGAACCATTTGGCGAGCGAGGTTTCGCGCGTGTTGCGCACGCCCCGATTTTTGAGCCATCCGGCTCGCAAATATAAAAGACGCGCCGCGTCATAAGATTTTACCATAATCGCGATCTTCTGCTGGATCAGTTGAAAGCGGCTGATCTCACGCCCAAACGCACGCCGGGAGTTTGCATAGGAGGCGCTGGCTTCCAGACAGGCGCGGATCAGCCCCGTGGCGCCGGCCGCCACGGTGTAACGCCCGTTGTCCAGGCAGGACATCGCGATTTTGAAGCCCTCACCCTCCTCTCCGATGCGATTGCGGGCTGGCACAGACACATCCTGGAGCGCGATCCAACCGGTCGACCCGGCGCGCATGCCCAGCTTGCCGTGCAGGTCGCCGCGTTTCACCCCCTCCTGCGCCAGATCCACCAGGAAAGCCGACAGCCCTTCATGCGGGCTGGCATCGGGATCGGTGCGGGCGATCCAGAGGCAGTGGTGCGCTTTGGTGGCAAGCGAGATCCACATCTTTTCGCCGTTCAGGAGGTATGTATCCCCCAGACGGCGGGCGCTGGACTCGATCCCCGCCACGTCAGACCCGGCGCCGGGTTCGGTCAACCCAAAACAGGCGATCTTTTCGCCACGCGCCTGCGGCGCCAGCAGGCGCTGTTTCTGTTCCTC
>JADYYC010000229.1 GCA_020853835.1 Anaerolineales bacterium | reverse complement strand
GGACGGCCCGTTTCAGGCGCCTCTTGGGCTGATTGCTAAGCTCGCTCAGCGCAATCCACAGGAAGAGCGGGCGGAGCAGTTCCAGCCCGAAGAAGTGCTCGGCGGTGAAGACCGAATAGAGCGCCAGTGGCAGCGAGAGCAGGTAAAGCGGCCAGAATTTTGAAGGACGCCGCAGCGACCAGATCATTAACCCCCAGGAACTCAGATATAGCGCCAACACGACGAACGCGTTCCCATAAGTGATCGCAATGTGCTGCTGTTTGAAGCCAGGGTAAACCGCAAAAAGGATCGCTACAACGGCGGCTTGAATCGGTTTTCGCGGCCACAGCCCAAGGAGCGCCCACCAGAGCGCCCCGCACGCCAGCCAGCGGGCGATCACTCCGAACGCCTGCCAGTTCAGGGGCGATTCGCCCAGCAAAGGGGTCGTGATCTGATAGATCCAGGCCAGGAGCGGGCGGTCGGAAGCAAACGCGGCGGGGAAGCTGGACGGGCCGAGAAAGTGAATATACCAGACGATCGTCCAGTCGTCCCAATAAAAACCCTGCTGGCGGATCGTGACCCCAAAGGCGAGCAGGCAGATCAGGAGCAGCGCCGGCAGCGCCATCCGGGGGCGCAGGACGAACCGCGGCATTAAGAGATCTTTTGCCCCACCCAATTTTTGACTTGCTGCAACGCCTCTGGCAGGCGCGCGGCGTCCTTCCCGCCAGCCTGAGCCAGGTTCGCCCGCCCCCCTCCGCCTCCGCCCAGGAAACCACCCACAAAACGAACCAGGTCAACCGCATTGAGGCCGCGCGCCACCAGGTCGTCTGTGAGGGCTGCGACGACGATCGGCCGCTCGTCCGCTCCCGCAGAGCCCAGCACAACCACGCCGGAGGTGTAGCGCTGGCGGAAGCGATCCGTCAGGGCGCGCAGCGTGTCGACGTCGCTCCCTGGCAGGTTCAATGTAAGCACCGGGATGTCCTTGACCGTCTCGGTTTGATCCAGCAGGCCTTCGAACACCAACATCGCCTGGCTTCGCTGCAACTCTGTTAACGTCCTGCGGAGCTCGTTGGAGTCGTCAAGCACCTGTTTGGTGCGTGCGGGAACGTCCTCGGGCGAGGTATCCAGCAGGCCTGCGGCGGTTTTGAGCGCCCGAAAGCGGGTGCGGATCAGGTTATAGGCTGCCCGTCCGGTCACGGCCTCGATGCGGCGCACGCCCGCCGCGGCGCTGGTCTCGCTGGTGATGATGAAAACCCCGATATCGCCGGTCTCGTCCACGTGCGTCCCGCCGCAGAGCTCGTTTGAAAACACCTCCGGGACGCCGATCGTGATATTACGGACGATCTCGCCATACTTCTCGCCAAACAAGGCCGTTGCGCCTTCGTGGATGGCTTGTTGGAGCGGCTTGAGGCGTATATCGAGCGGGTAATCGCCGAGTATGTCGCGATTGACCCCGCTTTCGATCTGTTCGATTTGCTCTGCCGTGAGCGCCTGGGGGTGGGTGAAATCGAAACGCAGGCGGTCCGGCGCGACCAGCGAGCCAGCCTGGCGGGCGTGGTCGCCGATGACCGCCCTTAGTTCAGCGTGGAGCAAGTGCGTAGCAGTATGGTTGCGCATGATGTCGCGGCGGCGCTGGCGGTCCACCGTTGCGATTGCCAGGTCGCCCACTTGAGGTTTTCCAGAGACGACCTCGCCGACGTGGACGACCACCCCTGCGGCTGGTTTGCGCATCTCGACCACCCGGATCTCCCAGGCCGCGCCGGCCGCGTTGACGATCACCCCGGTGTCGGAAACCTGGCCTCCTGCTTCGACGTAAAACCCGGTCTCGGGCAGCAACACCTCCACCCGCTCGCCCGCACTGGCGGATTGCACGGACTGGTCCTCCCGCACAAGCCCCAATATCGGGCCTTCGACTTCGAGCAGTTCGTAGGGGTTATATGCAACGCCCTCCGGAGGGAGCTTGCCTGCATCGACGAGCGTCTTCAGCAAGTCGCGGTACACATCCACGTCTTCGCCGCCGAGTGGCCCGAAGACCTCGCCGGCTGAGGAAGCGAGGCGGTGTTTGTCCATCGCCTGGTTGAACTCGGCTTCGTTGACGTCCATGCCGCGCTCGCGGGCGATATCGCGCGTGATCTCGAGCGGCAAACCGTAGGTGGCGTACAGGTCGAACGCCTGGTCACCGGGCAAAACGCGCTGTTTCTCGGCTTCGAGGCGGTTGAGCAGCGATTCTAGCTTGGCGATCCCGCTTTCCACAGTGCGCTGGAAGCGCTCCTCCTCCGCGGTCAGGTTGCTCAGAATGGTGGAGCGGTTGGTTTTGAGCTCAGGATAAAAATCGCCGTAATTTTCGATGACCTGCTCTGCAACCTGTGCCAGGAAGGGCCGGTTAAGGCCGAGCTTCGAGCCAAAGCGCGAGGCGCGCCGAATGATCATGCGGCAGACGTAATTGCGGCCGATGTTGCCCGGCACTACGCCATCGGCGATGAGAAACGCGGCTGCCCGGGCGTGGTCGGCGATGACCCGATAGGGGGTCAGGTTTTTCTCCATCTGCTCGTCGCTGTCGCCTGTCATCCGTTGAACGGTTTGCATCAGCGGCCGCAGCAGATCCGTCATGTAGTTTGAATAAACGCCCTGCAGCACGGAGACGAGGCGGTCCAGCCCCATGCCAGTGTCCACATGCGTGGCGGGCAGCGGCTCCAGGCTGGCGGGCCCGATCCGGTTGTACTGGATGAAAACCAGGTTCCAAAGCTCCAGGAAGCGCTGGCAGTCGCCGTTCACGCGGCAGGTGTGACCGGCAACACCCTGTTTGTCGCAATGCTCGATCCCCAGATCGAGATGGATCTCGCTGCACGGGCCGCAGGGCCCGGTCTCAGCCATTTCCCAGAAGTTATCCTTGCGCCCAAAAAAGAGGATATGTTCGGGGTTAATCCCCGGCTGTTTGCGCCATTCCGAGGCGGCTTCTTCGTCGGTCGGGATCTCGCCCTTCTCGTCTTTGAAGCAAGTTGCCCAGAGCGTATCTTTTGGCAAGCCCCAGACCTCGGTCAGAAGCTCCCACGCCCAGGCAATCGCCTCCTTCTTGTAGTAATCGCCAAAAGACCAGTTGCCCAGCATCTCGAAAAAAGTGTGGTGGGCATTGTCGCGCCCGACGTCTTCTAAGTCGTTGTGCTTTCCGGCGACGCGCATGCATTTCTGTGAATCGGTTGCCCGGACGTAAGGGCGTTTATCCGTACCGAGAAATACGTCTTTGAACTGCACCATCCCGGCGTTGGTGAAGAGCAGGGTGTGGTCGCCGCCGGGGACCAGCGGCGCGGACGGCACAAAAGTGTGGCCGCGCTCGACAAAGAAATCAATAAACCCTTGGCGGATTTCGGCTCCGGTAAGATTGTCTCTAGTCATGCTTGCTCCAAACGTAGATGCTGATTGGGCTGAACCCGCTAATTATACCAACGTTGCAAAATATCATGCGCGGGCGATTTTGTTGTCTTCTGCTTTGTCTGGTTCTGTTATACAATACCCCACGCCGATGAAACGCTACCTGTACCTGACTGTTTTCTTCGCAGGGATGTCCACCCTGGCGCTGGAATTATCCGCCTCGCGCCTGTTGGGTTCGGTCTTTGGCACCAGCAACCTGGTCTGGGCGAGCATCATCGGGCTGATTTTGATCTACCTCACGGCAGGTTATTTCATCGGAGGGACCTGGGCCGACCGTGATCCGCGCCCCACGACGATGTTTCGCATCCTGGCCTGGGGGGCGTTTCTGGCGGGGTTAGTGCCGCTGGCGGCGCGGCCGGTGTTGAGCTTTGCGGCGAGGGCGTTCGATCAACTCCAGATCGGGGTGCTTTTTGGCTCGTTTACCGCGGTGTTGATCCTGTTCAGCATTCCGGTCACGCTGTTGGGGATGATTTCCCCCTTTGCGATCCGGCTCGCCATCCGAGACCCCGGCGAAGCCGGCCGGGTGTCGGGGCGCATTTACGCCGTCTCGACCCTGGGGTCGTTTATCGGCACCTTCCTCCCGGTGCTGATCTTCATCCCGCTCGTCGGGACGACCTGGACCTTCATCATTTTCAGCGAGCTGTTGCTGCTGGTGGCCCTGGTTGGCGCGTGGAGGCATATCGGGCCGCGCGCCGCATTGAGCCTGGCCTGGATGCCCGTGCTGCTGCTCCTTGTCGGCGGTTTCGTCACCAGCCGCCCGATCAAGAACACCCCAGGACAGATTTACGAAGGGGAGTCGGCTTACAACTATATCGAGGTGCTGGAAGAAGACGGCTTCCGCTCGCTGCGGCTGAACGAAGGCCAGGGCGTGCATTCGATGTGGCACCCATCGGTGTTGGATTATCAGGGTCCCTGGGAGCAGTTTCTGGCCGCGCCATTTTTAAACCCGGCGCCGTTCGAACCTTCTCAAATGAAAAGCATGGCGATCATCGGGCTGGCGGCCGGCACGGTGGCGCGGCAGGTGAGCGAAGTCTACGGTCCGATCCCAATTGACGGGTTTGAGATCGACCCACAGATCATCGAGGTCGGTCGTCGATATTTCGGCATGAACGAGCCCAACCTCAACGCCATCGCGCAGGACGGGCGGGTGGGGCTGGAGCGCAGCAGAAAGAAGTACACTGTGATCGGCGTCGACGCTTACCGGCCGCCTTACATCCCCTGGCACCTCACCACGGTGGAATTTTTCGAAACTGTGCGCCAGCATTTAACTGACGACGGGGTGCTGGTGATCAACGTCGGGCGATCGCCGGATGACCGCCGCCTGATCGACGGGCTGGTTGGCACGATCCGCCAGGTCTTCCCGAGCGTGTACGTCATGGACGTGCCCGATTCGTTCAACTCGATCGTGTATGCTACGAAGCGCCCGACCCAGATTGAGGATTTTTACCGTAACCTGCTCGATCTTTATGCCGCGGAGGAGGCCCACCCGCTTTTACTGAGCTCAATGGAGCGGGTGGTCTTGAATTTGCGCCCCACCCCTGAAAGCCAGGTGGTGTACACCGACGATCGCGCGCCGATTGAATGGATCACTAACTCAATGGTCTTGAACTATATCCTGTTTGGCGGCATCGACAAACTGACGGAAGGGTCTGGTCAATGAGCGAACAATCTGCATCTCAAAAGTCTTTTTTTCGCGCGCTGGGGTGGCTGGTCACGCTGCTGACGCCCGTCGTCCTCGTCCTCACTGCGGTGAGGGCGTTGATGTCCCCGGCTTTCCTGACGTTTGAATACAACACCCCCGCCTTCCCGCCCGACAGTTACGGTTTCTCAAAAGAGGAGCGTTTGTACTGGTCGGGGATCGCTTTGGAATATCTGCTCAACGATCAGGGGATCGAATTTCTGGGGAATTTGCGTTTTGAAGATGGCAGCCCGGTCTATAACGAGCGCGAGCTGCGCCACATGGTGGACGTAAAAATTGCGCTTTCGAATGCGACGACGGTATGGCTGGTTTCGCTTGTGTTACTTGTGCTGCT
>JADYYC010000228.1 GCA_020853835.1 Anaerolineales bacterium | reverse complement strand
GCACCGACCTGCGCATAGGCCTGCCGCCCGGGCAGGTCTGGAAGGGCGGGCAGGTCATGAGCGAGCGCGGCGTGGCGTTCATCCCCAACCTGCCCACGGAGGAGGTCTTCACGCTGGCCGACCGGGCTCGCGTCGAGGGGCAGGTGCGCTCCACCAAGCAGCTCTCTTATGCCGGACAGCTTATCGAAGACTTCGAGTTTGAGTTTTCGGAGGGCAAAGTGGTCCGTTTTGCGGCGCGCAAAGGGCAAGAGACGCTGGAGAAGCTGCTCGAGACAGACGAAGGCGCCCGCCGCCTGGGCGAGGTGGCGCTGGTCCCCTACAGTTCGCCGGTTTCGAAATCGGGGCTGTTGTTTTACAACACACTGTTCGATGAAAACGCGGCCTCGCACCTGGCGCTGGGATCCGCTTACAGATTCTCACTGCAGGGCGGCGAGCAGATGAGCGAGGCTGAATTTGCCGCCGCCGGGGGGAACACCAGCCTGACCCACGTCGATTTCATGATCGGCTGCGCCGAGATGGACATCGACGGGGTGAACGCCGAGGGCGAGCACGAGCCGGTGATGCGCAGCGGCGAGTGGGCCTTCGCCGTTTAGCCGCAACACACCTGGGTCAGAGCGGCTTTGGGGCCGCTCTGTTTCTTTGGCTCACGGCGCCGCCCCGGGCGGCGCTGTTACGTCATTTGCGCGCTGGCGCTGTTTTCGGTATAATAAGTCAAAACGTTTAAAAATTTATAAGTTGTTTCTCGCTCCAGTTTTTCCATGACCATCATATATTTTTTCAATGGACTCTGTTTTGGCGGTTTGGCGTTAGCGGTTTATTTGCAGATGCGCCAGGGCGGGGATTTTGTGCTCAGAAAACAACTGCCCTGGCTGGCGGCGTTTGGCCTCGTCAGCGCCATGACCGGTTGGATCGATATGTTCCTCGCCAGCGGGGATATCGACGAGTACGCCCAGGTACTGAGCACCTTACGGATGTTCACCCAGCCCGTGAGCGGCCTCCTGCTGTTGATTTTCGGCTTGCGCGTCTTAAAGGACCTGATCCCGCTCCCCGCCTGGACTATCTTCATCCCCGGCATCTTGATCGTCCCCATCTCCTACGTAATCGCGTACGCCGCGACGACGTTTATCACGCCTTCTCCCATCGAGATTCCCATTGATATTTGGTCACGCTATTTACTCTATTTGCCGGGCAGCATTATGGCGGGAATCGGTTTTCTGCGCCTGTGGAATGCTCAACGTAAACTTGGCTTGCCCGATGTGGCCGGGTTGGTGCTCGGCACCGGGTTGGCATTCCTCTTCGATGCTTTCGTGGTCGGCCTGGTCGTGCCTGCCGCGCCTTATGGCCCGGCTTCCTACTACAACTATGATCGCGTGATCGCCAACGCTTTTCGCGGCGAGCAGGCCCATGTCCTGGCGAACAGCGCTGGCATGGTCTCGTGGCTCGATTATCAAAGCGTTTTGGATGTGACCGGCATCCCAATTCAATTTTGGCGGATGCTATCGGCTTTTTTCCTGACGTTCTTCATGGTCAGAGGCCTGGGCGTGTTCGAGGCGATACGCAAACGCCAACTGAAGGAATTGCAGGATGAACGAGACCGGGCGCAACAATCCGCGTTTGAAGCGCAGATCGCGGCGCGGCAATCTGCTGAAAATTGGACGAATGCGCTCGTCAGCATCAATCGTCGGATTACAGAGTTGGAGGATATGGATCGTATTCTCCTGTTCATTGTCGAAAAAGCGCGAATGCTATTACATTCAGATTTCGTCGGTCTGGCACTGATCGATGATTCCTATTCGTCGCTCGACTTGAAATACATTTCGTCTGAAAGCAGAAGTGAATATATTTCCGAACCACTTCCCATTAAAAATGAAGTGATTCTCGAGGCGGTGCGCTCAGCCCAGCCTTATCGAGCGACGGGAATTGATTTGCCTGGACTTCCTACGCCCCTCGGTCATGGTTTGGAAAAAGAGATCCAGGCGATGGCGATCGTTCCACTGGCGCTGGACAACCGTCCGGTGGGTGGAATCTGGGCAGCCCACTGCGAACCGAAACCCATCTCCGAAACCGATTTAATCTGGCTGGAGTGCATGGCGGATCAGGTGGTGATCGCAATCCAGCACGGCTTGATGACTTCATATCTGCAATCCTCTTCGATTACAGAAGAACGGGCGCGCATCGCGCGCGAGATGCATGACGGCCTGGCTCAGGTGTTGGGATATTTGAATATCGAAGTGCAAACGTTGGAGGCCTTGCTCAGGCAAGGCCGCGAGGAGGCGCTCAAGGCTGAGCTAAGCCAGATGCGCGCCGCGGTGCAAGCGGCGAATGCCAATGTGCGCGAGAATATCCTGAGCTTAAGGACCACGCTGGCAAACGATAAGGGGTTGGCTTCTGCGATTGATGAGTATTTGCAGGAATTCGGCATTCAAACGGAGATCGAAACCGAATTTCTGGGCGAGGTCGATGGCGAGTTGAACCTGGCGTCGCTGGCGGAAGTCCAGCTGGTTTGTGTTTTGCAGGAGGCGTTAGCCAATGTGCGCAAGCACGCCCAGGCTACCCGCGTAACTGTGTCCATTGTCAGGCAGAACACGAATGGGAACGATGATATCTTGATGACGGTGATGGACAACGGGGTCGGATTTGTTATGCGAGATCTAAAGCACAGGTTCGGCCTTCAAACGATGAAAGAACGCGCCAATAGCGTGCACGGCACATTGCTGGTGCATTCAATACCGGGCAAAGGCACGACAATCGAGTGTTCCTTCCCCTGCTTGCCGCGCGACAGGCTGGAAAGAAAGCCGCGGCTGTTATGGGAAAACGAGCTGTGCGTGGACGTTTCAGAGGTTACATCGCCATGAACGTGCGGGAGTGGGCGCTTCCGGTCTATACCATCTTGACGCAGCTTTCCATTGGGACTCTGTTGATCCTTTGGAGCGTGCGTGAAATCTATCTTCGCCAGTTCGCCGAGGCGGAGATCAGCCGGATTGTGAAATTTCCAATTACGATTATTTGTGTGACTGTTTTGCTGGCGATGACTGGCTCTCACTTCCATTTGGGCAAGCCATTGTATTCCTATCTCGCTGTGCTAAACTTTCGCACCTCCTGGTTAAGCCGTGAGGTCGCCTTCAATGTGTTGCTTTTTCTGATCACGGGGACCCTGGCGGTTTTGCACTGGCTGCCAGGTAGAAAGACAAGGTTGAAGACCGTCCTGGGTTGGTGTGCGATCCTGTCTGGTTTTGCGCTCGTTTTTAGCATGGCGAATATTTACCTGCTCCCTACTCAATCATCCGCCTGGAACTCGTGGTGCACAGCCCTGTCGTTCTTTTTGACGGTGTTGCTCTTGGGCTGCATCGCCCTGCCTGCCATGCTGCTCATCGATTTCTCGTTCTCACAGGTGCTGGCTCTGGAACGTTCCGACCAGCGATATCTCTTTATCCGGCGCGTGCTAATCTGGTCTGCGGCGGTAGGGATTTTTGCCTGGCTCGCTACAGCAGCCCTGAGCTTCTACCAGATTCGGATGCTTTACCTGGGCGACCTGTGGGCGCAAGCAAGCTACGAGCTGCTGACGAATCTATACCGCCCCTTGCTGGTCCTGAGGCTGGCCCTGCCGTTTTTGGGGCTTGTCATTCTATCCATTTCAATATTCAAAATCATCAGGCGGGATCGAGCCATCAAGGAGTTGATGACCCCGGTTTATGCTGCGTGCATTTTTGTGATGGTCGGAGAAATCCTGGGCCGGTTTCTCTTTTATGCGGTTCATGTCCGGATGGGTGTTTAGAGAAGAGCTGGAGATTTGTTATGCCTATTCGAATTTTGCTTGCAGATGATCACAGACTGTTCCGCCAGGGGATGATCAGCCTGATGCGCACACGCGAGGACCTGGTCGAGGTGGTAGGCGAGGCCGAAACAGGCGAAGAAGCCGTACAGATGACTGGGATGCTTCGCCCGGATGTCGTTTTGATGGACATCTACATGCCGCAGAAAGATGGTCTGCAGGCGGCCAAGGAAATTCTCTCCCGCTTTCCTGGGGTTGCAATCGTTATGCTGACCTCCTCGGAGCACGACGGACATCTTTATGAAGCGGTGCGGCTGGGCGTGGCAGGCTACTTGCTCAAAAATCTCGATGCGGATGAGTTGTTCGAGTTGCTCGAGGGGGTCACGCATGGCGAGGCGGCGATGACGCGCTCGATGGCGATGAGGCTCTTAAAAGGCGTGGCTGGACGCATGGTGGACGCTGAGAGCGGAGAAGAAGCACTATCTGAAAGGGAGCTGGTCGTTTTGCGCTTTGTCGCCAACGGCGCCAGCAACGCCGAGATCGCCGAGAACCTCTCAATTTCGATCAACACGGTCAAGAGCCATTTGAAGAATATTCTGGAGAAACTACAGCTTGCTAATAGAACGCAGGCCGCCACCTATGCGCTGAGGCGTGGTCTGGTCCTGCCGAGAGAGAAGTAGTTCGAGGGTAATGAATCGCCTGGCAAAGACTCAGCAGGAAATGTTGAGTCTTTTTTTATGAAGCTGTCTGAACGATGTAATCACCCTTTAGAGTGAGGCAGTTTTGCCGCCTAAGAGGGATGAAGAGAGAAGGGTTGTCAGGTATCCTGGTAGTGAAAATCGACACAAGCATGTCTGAATCTATTTTGCTGCCAGGAGAGTACATATTGAGTAACCCTAATTGCAAATTCCAAATTCTATTCAAATCGGAAGGCCTGGCTTTCCAAAAACAAAAGAATCTAATTCATACGATATCGGAGGAAAGGAATGAGTGAACAAAGTTTCCTCACCAAAATGTTAACTGAAACTGCCCTCACCCGGCGCAGCTTCCTCAAATGGAGCGCGGCTTTGGGTGGGACAGCGGCGTTAGCCGGAGGGGTACGGGCCGGCTTAAAAGCTGTCGAGAAGGCTTCTGCTGCATCAGAAGGTGAGTGGATCACCGCAGCTTGTTGGCATAACTGCGGCGGTCGTTGTTTGTTAAAGGCGCACGTCGTAGACGGAGTGGTCACTCGAATAAAATCGGACGACTTTTCCGAAGAAAACGACAACATGACCCAGTTGAAGGCTTGCACCCGGGGCCATGCCAAACGCCAGCAAATTTTTGGAGCCGATCGGTTGAAATACCCGATGAAACGCAAGAATTGGGAACCGGGCGGCGGAAAGAAAGAATTGCGTGGCAAGGATGAGTGGGTGCGCATCTCCTGGGATGAAGCCCTGGATATTGTTGCCAGCGAGACCAAGCGGATCAAAGAGACCTATGGCAACAAGGCTATTCTGAGCCCGGTGGGCAATGGCGCTTTGAATCTGTCTGCCTGGCCGGTAGGCCGCATGCTCAGCCTCTATGGCGGCTTTACGGCTATCTGGGGAACAACCTCATGGGGGGCCCTGCCCTTGCCCGGAAACCGGATGCAGGGCGTGGATGTGGGCGGCGTTCACGATCGCATGAGCGTCCGCCAGTCTAAACTGATTGTGCTCTGGGGCGCGAACCCTGTCTGGAGCAGTGCGGGCAATCCCACGTACCATTACATGATTGCCAAAAAAGCAGGTGCAAAATTTATCGTCGTCGATCCTTTCTATACGCCAACGGCTGCTACCCTTGCGGATCAATGGATACCCTGCCGACCAAGCACGGATGCCGCTCTCCTTATCGGTATGGCGTATCACATGATCACCAACGGCCTGCAAGATCAGGAATTCCTGGATAAATACACCGTTGGTTTCGATGCCGATCATATGCCAGAAGGCGCCGATCCAAAAGAGAACTTCAAAGACTATGTTCTGGGTACCTTCGATGGAATTCCTAAGACACCCGAATGGGCGTCCGAGATCTGCGGAACCCCGGCAGATTTGATCCGCTCCTTTGCGGAAGAAGTATCCATTACGAAACCCACCGCCTTCATCACCGGTTACGCGCCTGCGCGTACGAATCGCGGCGAGCAGTTCATTCAGGCGTTCTATACTGTTGGCTGGATGACGGGAAATGTTGGAGAACCTGGCGCCATGGTTGGTGTAAGCTGCAAAGAACGCGCTGGTGATACAGGTCCTTTGGCGCCAGCACTCGTTTATGCAGGCGACCCGGGTGTTCCGGCAGTCGAGAATCCCATTTGTAATTATGGTTTTCCCGGACCACCTGCCAGCGCCACGGATTGGCATGGTTTTGTCTGGAACGAAGCCTGGGAAGCGGTCGTTACGGGAGAATTTACGGCGAGTGTGCGCGGTAAGCAACCGTGCGACATTCGCATGATCTGGAATATTGGGGATATGTCTTCTCTCAACCAACTCCCCAACGTCAACCAGGGTATCGAGGCTTTCCGGAAGGTGGAATTTGTGGTGAGCGCCGACAGCTACCTGACGACTCCCTGCAAATACGCTGATGTTGTGTTACCGGTGACGACCATGTGGGAGCGCTGGGGGGGCATCATGAACAGTAACACCTACCACAGCTCTCGCCGAGATATTTTCATTTACCACCGGCAGATCACTGAACCATTGTTCGAGGCCAAAGACGATATCTGGATCGAAGCCGAGATCGGTAAACGATTGGGGCTTGATCCCAAAGTGATCGATCCAGTACCTTACAAGCAAATGGTCTTCAACATGCTTGCGGGCGCACAGGTTGTTAAGGAAGATGGTTTGGAATTCGAGAATCTGCTCACGATTACGGCGGACGACATTGCCAGACTGGGTGTGGATGGAACGCCTCAACAAGGCCGGATTACCTATAAGGAGCTCGAGGAGAAAGGTCTCTACCAGGTGCCGCGCAAACCGGGCGACAAACTTGGCTTGATTTACTTTGAAGATTTCCGAAAGGACCCGGTAGCTAATCCTCTGAATACCAAGACGGGCAAGCTGCAAATCCATTCCCAGAGTCTTGCTGATGACGTGACTGACTATGGTTGGACAAAGCTCCCACCTATCCCTCAGTACATCCCGCCTCCGGAAGGCGTGGAAGCTACTCGTGACGGAGAATTTCCGCTCCAGCTATATTCGATCCACTATATGCGTCGCTCTCACTCTACTTATGACAGTGTTCCTTGGCTGAGAGAAGCCTTCCCTCAAGAATTGTTCATGAACAACCTTGATGCGGAAGCGCGCGGTTTGAAAACTGGCGATATGGTGCTGATCACAAGCCCACACGGAAAGGCGCTGCGGCCTGTGTTTGTTACCCCACGCATCATGCCAGGCGTCGTTACAATGGGCGAGGGCGCCTGGGTCGAACGAGATGATGAGACTGGCATTGACAAGGCTGGAGCAACGAACTCTCTGAACGGGACGAACCCATGCGGTCAGGGTGTCCAACCCTGGAACACCAATATTGCTCAAGTCACCCGTTGGGAGGGCCAGCCCCTTCTGCCAGATGCACAATGGCCTCAACGTGTTGTGTTCGGAAAGGATGCATGAGATGGCTAAACAACTGGCTTTCTACATTGATACCTCTGCTTGCACTGCCTGCAAAGCCTGTCAAATTGCCTGCAAGGATAAGAATTCTCTCCCTGTAGGTCTGCTTTGGAGACGTGTCTACCAATATCAGGGTGGGGATTGGATGCCTCACCCGAACCAACCAAATATCAAGTCGCCGGTAAGTATGTTCGCGTACTCGGTGTCGATTTCTTGTATGCATTGCCAGAATCCGCTTTGTGTGACCAACTGCCCAACGGGGGCGATGCACAAGCGAGATGACGGCGTCGTCCTGATCAACGCGGACCTGTGCATCGGCTGTCGATACTGCGAATGGTCCTGCCCATATAGCGCACCTCAATACAATGCCGAACTTGAGGTAATGACGAAGTGCGACTTCTGCCAGGACCTTTTGGCGAAAGGTGAACCTCCGGCTTGTGTGGCTGCATGCCCGACACGCGCTCTCAATTATGGTGAGCTTGAAGAACTGCAAAAGCAACATGGAGGATTGGCTGCGATCGAGCCCTTGCCCGTATCGAACATTACAAATCCTTCCGTGGTGATCACGCCTCACAAGAACGCACAACCAAGCGGGCGTGGCACTGGTCATGTTGCGAATCTGCCTGAGGAGATCTAAGATGAACACTAGAGAATGGGCTTTAGTCGTATTTACCATCCTGACGCAGATGTCAGTGGGCGCTTTCTTGGTGCTTGGCGTCGTGCATTTCTTTGTATCGCGCAAAGCCGGAATTGAAGAAGCTGATCATATGAGTGACCGAGCGTTGGTTGCGGTAATTATTACGCTTGGTCTGGGTATGTTGGCATCGCTTTTGCACTTAGGCAATCCAATGAACGCACCGAAAGCGATTCTCAATATCGCCTCCTCATGGTTAAGCCGTGAGATCCTGCTGGGCGTCATCTTTGCGGTGATTGCCGTAGTATTTGTCGCCATGCAGTGGTTCAAGATTGGAACGTCCAGTCTACGTAATGTAATTGCATGGATCGCGGCTATCGTGGGAATCGCTTTGGTGTACAGCCAGGCAGAAATCTACATGCTGGTTACACAACCCTCTTGGAATACTTTTGCGACGCCTATCTCCTTCTTCACGACAACACTGTTGCTCGGTGTGTTGGCAATTGGCGCTGCGCTTGTAACCAACTACGTGATCTATCAGAGTAGAAATCCTGAAAGCGTGGAAATTCAGTACGATCTGCTGCGAGGCACGATCCGTTGGATTGCGATTGCCTCCGTTATCCTGTTGGGTATTGAGTTGATCGTGCTGCCAGTTTACCTGGCGCTTCTATCCACGGGTGGTGCGGCGGCTCTGGCAAGCCTGGGAATGATTGCAGGAAAATACAACCTGGTTTTCATTCTGCGAATACTACTGGGATTCACCGGTGCAGGAGCATTAACGATCTTCATCTTTAGGAATGCAAGCATTGTGAATAAGAAGAGATTCGTCACTTTGCATGCCTTTATTGCTTTCGGCTTGGTGCTCATCGCAGAAGTCCTGGGACGTTTCATCTTCTATGCTACCCAGTTCAAAATCGGCGTTTAGAATTTGCGCATCACATTGATGTGGAAAGGGTGGGTTCAAGCCCACCCTTTCTCATTTTAGAGAAGAATCTATTTGCTACCTTCGCACCTGATACTATGAATTATGTCCAATTTGTCACTTACAACATCTGATTTTCTACCCTTGTTCAGGTTATCTATAGATGATATTCTCAATTCTAATTCGGTTGCATCTTTATCAGTTTCAAGGAGATCTATTGACATGGAAAAGCTCGAAATGCTGAAAACAACCCTGTTGGGCGAAACCCTGCTCTTTGGGTTGCTGGGCAAAGCCCTATACCAAGATCCCCATAGGGAGTGGTTGGTTTCACTGATTGCTGAAGACATATTTGCCGAGGCGCCGTTTAGTGATGAACAGGCTGAGACAGAGCGCGGGTTAGAGCTGCTTCAAGGTTGGGCTCGAAAAAACTCTTGTGAAATCTCCGATGAAGAGCTGAAAGCGCTCCAAAAAGATTATCTGTACTTGTTCATAGGAACTGGAAGACCGCTTGCACCTGTTTGGGAATCCGTCTATTTCAGCGAGGCGCGCCTTATCTTCCAAAAGGAAACGCTCGAGGTACGAGAATGGTACACCCGCTTTGCCTTGGAAGCAGAACGGAAAGGTCGAGAGCCTGACGATCATATCGGATTGGAGCTTAGTTTTACATCACATTTAGCAGCCCTGGCGTTGTTATCTCTAGAGAACGAGGATGACGTCGAGTTCGAAAAAAACCTTCAGGCCCAGCGTGATTTTCTTACCCAGCATTTGTTGCGCTGGGCGCCGATTTGGGCAAATCTGGTTGTTCAACATGCCCAAACCGATTTCTATCGCGGGCTGGCGTACTTGACCAATGGAGCTCTGTTGTCCGCAGCTCATATGCTCGAGATCGACCTGCCCAAAGAGGCCGCTCTTTGAATCTGTTCGATACCGCCGAACGGTTCGCTGCGATCGACCGTTCTCAAATCACTTTGGATGCGGGGCGCTGCCTGCATTCGCTCGACCGCGCTTCGACCTGCGACCTGTGCTTCCAGATTTGCCCCGCAGAGGCCATCGCGCCTGGCAAGCCCCCGGCGCTCGATTCAAGCAAGTGCGAGAGCTGCTATGCCTGCCTGCCGGTTTGCCCGACCGGAGCGTACAACGCCGATGATGCGGTGCGCTCCCTGCTGAGCGCCGCCACGCACGTGGAAGATAAGATCGTCGAACTGGTCTGCGCCAAAAACCCGCAGCCTGAGGCAGGGGTTTCTGAAAAAGGCGTGGTGATCCGGCTGAAAGGCTGCCTGGCGGGGTTGGGCGCGGGGGCCTATCTCGCCCTGGCCGCTTTGGGGTTGGAGCGGGTCATCGCCCGCGCCGAAGCGTGTTCGGAGTGCGAGTGGGGGGGGCTGCGCCCGCAGATCGACGCGCAGGTCGCGCTTGCCGCCCAATTCCTCGGCGGGTGGGACAAGAAGAAAGCGATCACCTCATCGGATTCGACGCACGGCTTGGTCGAGCGGGTTTCCTGGGCGGCGGAGAACCCTCCGCTTTCGCGCCGCGATTTGTTCCGCCTGGCAGCCCGCCAGGGGCAGGTGGCGATTGCGCGCGCCATGGAAAACGGCGAGCGCTCGACTGGGCGCAGGCCGGGGCGCGACCGCATGCGCCTGCTCGGCGCGGTGGCGCATTTGGACGCGCCACAACACGAGCCGGATGCCGACCTGGGTCGTTTCGGCTTTGCGGCTGTCACGATCAGCGAAGACTGCAATGCCTGCGGCGCCTGTGGGCGCGCCTGCCCCACCGAGGCGTTGAAATTTGAGAAGGATAACAATGAGGCCACTTTTGCCTTGAAATTCTCTGCACGCAACTGTATCGGCTGTGACTTATGTATGCATGTCTGCCTGCCCGCGGCGGTGAGCGTGAACCATGCGCCAACCTACGCCCAGGTCTTTGGCGAAGAGCAGGCGACGCTCCACGAAGGCGAGTTGGTGAAGTGCGAGCGCTGTGGTTCGCTGATCGCAAAGCGCGGCGAGGCGCGCTTGTGCGACTTGTGCGAGTATCGCCGCAAAAATCCATTTGGGTCGGTGATGCCGCCCGGGTTTAGCGGTGGCCCGCTCAAACCCCCGGAGACCAGGCTTTGATCACCGAGATCGACGAAACCACGCTGGACTCCATTCAAAACCCTGCATTTCGCTCTTATGCCGGGCGGTACGTGGAGATCTACCAGGACTTTATCCGGCAGGTTCAGCAAATTGGCCTGGATTTCGACAGCCCTGATCCCAGCCGGAAGGCCGGGGAGCGAACCGCCGCGCTGGGCAAGAGGGGCGCGGTCGCCCGCAACGATGGCAAGAGCGTGTACCTCAACAGCATCTCGCCGGGTTGTCTGGCGTGCAAAACCGCTGTCGGAAGCCATACCTTCTTTATCTCGCTAAAGTGCCATCGCAATTGCTTTTTCTGTTTCAACCCGAACCAGGAAGATTACGAATATTTCCGCGAGAACAAGCGCGACCTCGTCGCTGAGTTGCAAGCGTTGCGCCTCAGCGGAGAGCACGTCCAGCACCTCGCGCTGACGGGAGGCGAGCCTCTGCTCCACCCCGCCGAGACGATCCAGTTCTTTCAGCAGGCGCAGCAGGATTTTCCGAAGGCATACACGCGCCTGTACACTTGCGGCGACCACCTCGACCGCCCGACCCTGCAGGCGCTCAAAGACGCCGGCCTGGATGAGATCCGCTTCAGTATCCGCGTCGAAGATACCGAGACGGCGCGCCGCCATTCAAGCAGCCAGATCGCCCTGGCCCGCGCATACATCCAGAACGTCATGGTGGAGATGCCCGTGCTGCCGGGAGCGCTTGAGGAGATGAAAGCCGTGCTGGTCGAGCTCGACCGA
Organism: Anaerolineales bacterium; assembly: GCA_020853835.1. Lineage (GTDB taxonomy): Bacteria > Chloroflexota > Anaerolineae > Anaerolineales > UBA4823 > UTCFX2. The sequence continues at coordinate 6,879 of JADYYC010000228.1, read as the reverse complement.
CTGGGAGTATTTGGGATCAACCTGTTGGAGTTTTGTTTCCCATTTAATAACGTCGAAGAATTCCGCAAGCGCGGGTATCGCATCAAGGCGCGGCCTTTCCGGGTGCTCTACAATTACTGGTATGCGGGCGGTTTGCCGGTGGCGGGCAGCGAGGAGGCCTGCCTCGAACTGATCGATTTCGCCATCGAATCGGGCCTCAGGCTGGGCGTCCATTATTGCTCGCTCGAGAACAAACACACGGGTCAACTCTACCGCCAGAACAGCGGTCACAAGCTGCCGAAGCGCATGTATTTCTCTCGCAAAGATTATTTCCTGAAATCCGCAAAGGTGTTTGGGGATGATATCCAGGCGGTAAAACGGGCGCTCGATAAGGCAGGCGACCACGATTACCTCCTCAGCGAAGAGAACAACTACCTGGAGTTCCATGTCAACCGGATCAGCGCTTTGAAAAAGCTGGATGTCGAGGTCGGCATTTCCTATCAGGTGATTGAAATGCGCGACGATGAGCCGGTATTGCGCGAGCTCAAAGTGGACGCCGCGACCCCAGGAGCATTTCGCCTTTCGACTGATGTATAATGGGGAAAACACCTTTTATTTTGGTATCTCGTCTGAGCCTGTGAAGAAGTAATGCCCGCCATAGATACTGAACCCGAAGCCGCCACGAAAAGCAAGCGCGGTTGGAGTGGATATCTGCGCGCTTTCGGGCGCGCCCATCGCAAAGCCAGCGTCGAGCTGGCCACTTCGATGCCGCTGCTCCAGCACCTGGACGAACTGCGCCGCCGGCTCTTCAAAGCGTTTTTGGCGTTGATGCTCACAACGGTGATATGTTTTGTTTTTGCCCGCCAGATCATCGATTACCTCGCCCGCCCCATTGGAGGTTTGCACGGGCTGGTCTCGATCGAAGTCACCGAGAACATTGCCATTTTCATGAAGGTCTCCCTGCTCGGCGGTTTCATCCTGGGCATGCCCTTCCTTGTCTATCAGACCCTGGCGTTCATCATGCCGGGCTTGAAAGAGAGCGAGCGCAGATGGGTGATGATCCTCGTCCCGCTGGCGACCGTCTTGTTTGCGGGCGGGGTGGCATTTACGTGGTTTGTGATGCTGCCCTCCGCCATACCGTTCTTGACCAACTTCCTGGGGATCACCACCCAGGTGCGGCCTGATAACTATTTCGACTTCATCACGCGCCTGATGTTCTGGATCGGCCTCTGTTTCCAACTGCCTCTGATCCTCATGTTCCTGGCAAAGCTGAAGTTTGTGACAGCCAGACAACTGGCAGACGGCTGGCGTTATGCGCTGGTTGCGATCGCGGTCGTCGCCGCCGCGGTCACGCCGACCGTCGACCCGATCAATATGGGGCTGGTGATGGCGCCCCTGACGGGGCTCTACGCCGTCAGCATCCTGCTGGCTGCGATAGTGGGAAGGGACTGAAATGGACTTCTTTGGAATTGGAACGAACGAGCTGATCGTCATCTTTGCGCTGGCTGCCATCGTGCTCGGCCCAGAACGGCTGGCGCGCGCCGCACGCGAAGCGGGCAGACTGGTTCGCAACCTTAAAGCCTATGTCAGCTCGTTTTCGGACGAATTAAAAAACGAGCTGGACGTGATCGACGAGTTGAAGAAGGTAAATAACGACCTGAAGAAATTCTAAACAATCGCCACACACCTGGGTCAGAGCGGCTTCGGGGCCGCTCTGACTGATTCTCACTCATGGATGGTTTACGAATGTCCGATAATCCACTCTTCCTCGGCATCGACACCGGCGGGACATTCACCGACGGCGTTCTGTTTGACCCCGTCCAGCGGGCGGTGCTCCATTCGGTCAAAACGCCCACGACGCACCACGATTTGAAGGTCTGCGTGCTGGAAGCGCTCGAACAGCTCGTGCCCGGCGACACGGGGCGGGTTGCGCTGGTGGGGCTTTCGACCACGCTCGCCACCAACGCCGTGGCGGAGGGCAAGCGCAAGCCGGTCGGGCTGGCGCTGCTGGGCTACGACCCGGCGCTGGTGCGCCAGTTCAAGTTCGAACGCCAGTTCGGCACGCCCCACTTCGCTTTTGTGGACGGTTATTACGATCAGGATGGTCATGAAATCACCCCGCTCGACGAGCAGGGGCTGATGCGGCTTGTGGGCGCCTTCGAGCCGCTGGTCGAGGCGCTGGCGGTATGCGCGTATCACGGGCCGATGAACGCCAGCCATGAGGCTCAGGCGGGGCGTTTGTTGTCCGAGCGCTTTGGCAAGCCGGTGGTGCAGGCGCACCACCTTTCGAGCGAACTCGATTCGATCCGCCGCGCCGCCACCGCCAGCCTGAACGCCTCGCTGCTCTCGAACCTGGATGAGTTTGCGCAGGCGGTGCTGCAGGCGCTGAGCGGGCGCGGGGTGGCCTGCCCGGTCATGATCGTGCGCGGCGACGGCTCGCTGATGGAGTTGGGCTATGCGCGGCAGCGCCCGGTGGAGATGGTGCACTCCGGCCCGGCGACGAGCGCCATCGGCGGGGGCTACCTGGCGCGCCTGGAGCGCGGGCTGGTGATCGACATGGGCGGCACGACCACCGACCTGGCGCTGGTGGATCAGGGCGCAGCCCAGGTGCGCGACGCGGCGGCGACCATCGGCGCCTACCGCACCTGCGTGCGCACGGTGCGGGCGCGCTCGTTCGGGCTGGGTGGCGACAGCCGCATCGCTTTCGACCGCTGGGGTAACCTGGAAGTCGGCCCCGAGCGGGTGATCCCTTTCGCCCGTTTCTGCGCCCTCAATCCGCAGCACCGTTCGCGGGTAACCGGCTGGCTGGAAACCAACCCCAGGGTGAACTATTCGGAGAAGCTCGAGTTCTGGGCGCTGCGCCGCCCGCCCCGCATCCAGATCGAAGACCCGGTCATGCGCCGGGTGATCGCCCTGCTCCAGGACGGGCCGCGGCCCTACTGGCTGGTGCGCGAGCAGGCCGGCCCGATCGCGCCCGTGCTCGTGCAGGAGATGGTCGATCTGGAGATCATCGAGCGGGTGGGGCTGACGCCCACCGACCTGCTGCACACGAACGGCGAGTTCTCCGCCTGGGACGCCTCGGCGGCGGCGCTGGCGGTGCAGGTCTGCGCCGCGACGCTTGAAACCAGCCCGCAGGATCTGCGCCAGCGCATGCAGGACGAGGTCACCCGGCACATCTGCGCCGAGATCGTCCAGTTCCTGAGCGAGCGCGAGTTTTCAGACCCGCTGACCCGGCGGGAGCGCCAGCTTGACCGCTGGTTGTTCGAAGAAGGCCTCTATCAGACCGACTCTTACCTGGGGAGCAAGACCGCCCTGAAAATCCCGATTGTGGGCATCGGCGCGCCGGCGCGCATTTTCCTTCCGCCGGTGGCGCGGGCGCTTGAGACGGAGATCATCTTCCCCGATCACTATGAAGTCGCCAACGCGGTCGGCGCGGTGGTGGGGAACGTGGTGGTCCGCCAGCAGGCGCAGGTGCTGTTGTCGATCGATGGAGACGTGGTCGGCGGCTATTACGTGCGCCTGCCCGGCGGGCAGCAGCTATTCAAGGGGTTCGATGAGGCGCTGGAGTTCGCCCGCCGCTCATTGCGCGAATCGACCGCGGCCGAGCTCAAATCCGCCGGGGCGGGGTCGGGAGAGGTGCTGCTGGACGAGCAGGAGCTGCTGGACGGGTCGGTGCACCTGCACGCCAGCGGGGTGGGGAGGCCGGGGTAAGCGTTAACGATCAGTAGGGCGGCTCTGCCGGCCCGTCGTAGCCGCACATTCCCAGCCGGGGCGAGTTGACCAGCGCAATGGGTTCGCCATACTCTGTGTGCGGGTGGTCGGTTACATGCTCATCGCACAGGAACCAGGCTCCAGGTTCTTCCGCTTCGTAGAAGCATTCAAAGCACAGCCAGCCGGCCGGCTGGTCACACTCCTGGCACAACATTTCGGGCATCCGGTTGCGCGCCAGCAAGGCGATCGGATGTTTTGTGGTTGCTCTGCCTTCCCGGAAGGCGACCACTTTGATATCGGTCTCGGAGGTGGTGCCGAAGTCGTACAGGTGGCGCAGCGTGATTCCGGGCTCGAAAACGGCATTGGCTTTACGGGATTTCGCAATCTCATCCCCTTGCCAGCCGCCGATCGTGAACATGCTCAGGTGGCCGCAGCATTCCAGCCAGATGGCGCGCAGGTAATTATCAAGCTTGCCGAGCGAAGCTGAACCAATCATCTCCAGATCGAGCCAGAAGTCCTTGTCGTACGCGTCCTGGACGCGCAGGTGCCAGAGTTTTTCGACTGGACGGCTGCTGGCGGCCGCGCTGGCGAGCGCTTCTTGACGTTTGGAACACTTATCCAGGTGTTTCCCCACTCCGCGCTTGGTGACGATCTCGCCACAGTAAGCGCAAGCGCCAGGGTTGTCGGGTCTGCGTGGCATGGTCTTCCTCCTTTTTTTGTATTATAGTCTGAATGATAAGATAGCTGCGGCGAAGCCCCTTTTTTCTTATGATTGTTGTTTCGCCACCGCCGCCTGGTCTTGCGGCGGCTGCATGACGCGCTCGACCCATCTGCCGATGATCACATAGCGGAAAGGCTTGCCTTGCAGCGCCATGATCGCACCGATAACAGCATATACGTAAAAGATAAACTGCCCGACAAGATACATGCCAAACACAAAGAATGGAATGGTGAACCCCAGGAAGAATAGCGGGTCTGCAGAATTAGAATCTGACAATCCCAGGAAAAGCGTCGTGATGATAGAACCGAAAAAGGAGAACATATAGCATCCCATTCCAATAAACCCCGCCAGGATGATGGTGGCCTGATAGACTATTGCTTGAAGGGCCTGGAAAGCCACGTATTTTGACTTATCTTTTTGGGTAACCCAGATGATGATCGGCGTAATGACCCCCATGAAGGGGATGAGTGTTGAGGCGTGAGCCAGGGCAGCCATGATGCGTTCGTCCTGGGATGGGGTCAGAGTATCAAGGTCAGTCATCGTTTGCTCCTCTTTGTCAATTTTAAAAATATCAAACCCGCAGCGAACCGCGGAACCCTCTTGAAGCGTAATAGGATTCCGCGCCGTTGTGATACACGAATACAGCGTTGTAGCGGCGGTCGCAAAAGAGGGCGCCGCCCAGCTCTCTGATAGCCTGGGGCGTTTTCACCCAACTCGAGGTCTTTAGATCGTAACTTCCGAGTTTCTGCAACTCCCGGTACTGTTCTTCCGTCAGGATCTCGATCCCCATGGCGGCAGCCAGATCCAGCGCGCTGTTTTCTGGCCGGTGTTCCTTCCTGGATTCCAACGCCTGGCGATCATAACACAGGCTCCTGCGACCGGCGGGGCTTTCCTTTGAACAGTCATAAAAAATGTAATCGCCGGTCTCTTCGTCATGACCGACGATGTCCGGCTCGCCGCCGGTTCGCGCCATTTCGCTAAGAGACCACAGCTTTTCGGGGCGAGATTCCAGCGTTGCCCGTATCTTTGACCACACAAGACCCTGATGGCGGCCCATGTTTTTCTCGAAGCGGGTCTGCAATACGCTGAGCAGTTCTTCACGCTGCCCTGTAGAAAAGGCTTTTTCATTCTCGTTCATGTCGTCCATCTCCTGACATTAAACGCCAGCTTGCCAACGGCCGATATATCGCGCGACTTTGCGGCAGTACTCGATATACTGCTCGCCGAAGACGCGCTGCAGGTGTTCCTCTTCCACGAGAACCAAGAGATGCAAACTGATCGCGACCACGAGCAGAGCCGTCAGACACCACAACGACCAGTCATTGAGCGCAAATCCGAGCAAGAACAAAAAATAGCCCACGTACTGCGGGTTTCTGCTCCAGCGATATGGCCCAACTGTGGTCAGCTTGCCCGGATCAAGACATAGAACCTTCAACGCCGTACGGAATAGAGCAACGCTGACCAGACACAGCGCTATCCCGGCGCCGCTGATGAGGATGCCGACATAGTCCAGAAGAGTACTCGGCATCGCATAGGTCGTTGCATACTCAAGAATAAGGTTGGGTATCAGCAGCATCGCGCAAAGCAGCGCCACTCCCAATATACTTAGCTTGCCTCGTTTGCGGTATTCCCCGCGCGCATAGAGCAGCGCTACAGCGGTCACCGGAGCTGATAAGGCCAACAAGAACGTCAGTATAGTTCCCTCCGCAAGTTCCGCTCTGGGTCAGAAACAGGAAATTGCACGGGCGGCAAGCCGGTCAGCGCTGCCAGGGTCGTTTCAGGCGAGCGGGAAGACGATCTGGGTCTTGAGCTCCTGCTCGGGGACTTCCACGGGCGAGTTGAGGTAGAACTCGTAGGCCACGCCGGTCGGGGTGCGATTTTGCTGCTGGATGAACTCGGTCAGGGCGTCGTACGCCGCGTTGACCTGTGTGTATGGCCCTTCGTGCAGAACCGAGGCGTAATCGCCGGCGGGCATGTGGCTTGCCTGGATCTCGCCCCGGGCGGGGAGCTCGCGCCCGACCGGGAAACCGATCTCCAGATCCAGGTCCTGCATGTCCATGTTGTAATAGGCGGTGAATGGCGCGCCGGCGGGCTGCTCGCCCAGCTCGCCCAGGTAAGCGCCGATCGCGCCATAAGCCTGACCCAGCACGCCGGGCAGCGCCTCGACGCTAACCCGCCGGCGGATGGACAGGACGGGTTGGGCCTCCTGCCGGTACAACGTGCATTCGTATTTCATGGCTCCCTCCGGAAGATCCAGATTGGCTGATAATATTTAATTATTATAGTACATATGTTCTTGCAAATCAAGTTTTTGGCGCCTCTTCCGCCAGCCAGGCGCGCAGCGTGGCGCGGTACAGGGCGCGCTCAAAGTAATCCCCCTCCAGCGAGAGGGCGTCGTAGCCCTTCTGGATCAGCGCCGGCATGAGCGGGGAGAGCTGCTGGGCGTAGTGGCGCATCGAGGCCTCCGG
>JADYYC010000227.1 GCA_020853835.1 Anaerolineales bacterium | reverse complement strand
CGCGCCCCGGCCCGAGCAGGTTCGCCCCGATCGTCGTGACCCCGAGGCTTACCCGCCGTGCGCCGAGCGCCTGGATGAGCGCCTCGCGGTTTCCCATCCCGTTTTGCAGCGTCAGCGCCATGCCGTCATCCGCCAGGCAGCCCGCAAGCTGCGCCGCGGCGCGCCCCGTCTGCCAGGATTTGACCAGCACCAGCGCCTCGAGCGCCCCGGCGCAATCCTCGGGGCGCCGGACGGTCTGCACGGGATATGCGCGCTCCTGCCCCCCCTCGTCGATCAGCCGCACGCCCCACTCGTCCAACGCGTGCAGACCCTCCGCCCAGGTGCCGTAGACCCAGACCGGGACGCCCGTCCCGGACAGGCGCGCCGCAAACAGGCAGGCCATTGCGCCGGTTCCCATCACCAGCACTGCGTTTTCAGGGTCAAACCGCATGATCCAGCTCTTCGATCAGCTTGGCCCACTCGCTGTCTGCCATATCGATCGTGTGCTCTTGAGCCGGGAAGACGCCCTCCTCGACGTCGCGCTTGTAAGTCTCGAACGCCTGCACCATCTCGGCGTGCAGCTCGGCATACCGGCGCGCAAAGCGCGGCGTGAAGCGCTCGAACAGCCCCAGCAGATCGTGCGTGACCAGCACTTGCCCGTCGCAGCCCGCCCCCGCGCCGATGCCGATGGTCGGGATCTCCAGGCTGGATGAAACGCGCTCTGCCAGCCGCGCCGGGATCGATTCGAGCACGATCGCAAAACATCCCGCCTGCTCCAACAGGAGCGCGTCTTCGATCAGCCGGCGCGCCTCAGCCGCCTGGCGGGCTTGCGGGCGGAAACCGCCAAGCTGGTTCACGCTCTGCGGGACCAGCCCGAGGTGGCCCATCACCGGGATGCCCGCCGCGGTGATCGCCCGCGTCGTTTCCAGGCGCTCGCGGCCGCCCTCCAGCTTGACCGCGTCCATGCCGCCCTCCTGCAGCAGGCGCCCCGCGTTGCGCACCGCTTCGGGGATCGAGACCTGGAACGACATGAACGGCATGTCGCCGATCAACAGCGCGCTCCGCGCCCCGCGCGCCACCGCCTTGCAGTGGTGCAGCATGTCTTCCATCGTGACCGGCAGGGTGTTCTCGTAACCGAGCACCACCATCCCGAGCGAATCGCCCACCAGGATGGCGTCGATCCCCGCCTGGTCGAGGGCCAGCGCGGTGGGGTAATCGTAGGCCGTCAACATGCTGATCGCCTCTCCGGCGGCTTTCTTGTTCCGCAGGGACAGCGCAGTGACTTTCTTGCGATTTAACGTCGTTGTGGAATTTGGAACTGTGGTCATGGTACCCTCCTGGGGTCAGGTAGAGGCCTGAGGTTGATTGGGGTTGATATGGTGATCCTGTCCCGGTCGATGAAGATCCGGGCAGCGCTTCGAATTATGCCTCGTTTTTCGGGAATTGACAAGACATGCTGGAATAGATATAGTATATTCGTATACCTCGGGTGAGCCGCAGCATGTAAGGAGGTAGGGCGATGGCGATAGTCAATGTTGGGATTGGTTTTTTGCTGATGCTCTCGGGCCGTCCAGCCTACTGGATTTTCACCGGTACGATGGCTTTTCTGCTCGGCAATTTCGTCGTCGCGCAGATGAACCTGTTCTCGACCGAGACGAACAACCTCATCCTGTCGCTGCTGTTTGCCGTCTTTGGCATTCTGCTCGCATTTCTTTTCCGCCGCTGGACCGCCCGGGTTGCGGCTTTTTTTGCGGGCGGCTTCCTGGTCTATTATCTCCCAGAAGCGCTTAGAAGCAGCGCCGATTGGGCCACGCCGGTGCTGTTCGTGGTTGGAGGCCTGATTGCGCTGGTCATCACCATCCTGGTGTTTGATTTTGGACTGATGGTGGTCTCGGCCCTGACGGCCGTTACGCTCGTGCTGCGCGAGGTGCGCATCGGTAGCATCGATCAGGGGGCGATGTTTCTGATCCTGATCGTCTTCAGCCTGATCACCCAGTACCTGGTCATGCAGTACGCCCGCCCCTCGCCCGATTGAGAGGCGGCTTTCAAATCGCGTAGCCCATCTTCGCCAGGAAGGGGGAGAGGCTCTGGTTCATCTTTTCTTGCTGGTCGGGGGTCAACTTGTGCCGGAAGCGTCCGATCTTGCCGTGGCTGAAGTGCAGCCCCTTCTGACCCTCCTGCCCTTTTTCGGGTTGGTAGCGCGCGACCAGTTGGCGCGTCTGCTGATCGGCGGGGTCGAGGCCTAAGAACTCGACCAGCCTTTCCGCTTCGGCTTCGTAATTCAGCAGCAGGTCTTCGTAACGCGCCAGCAGCGCCCGGTCGCAGCGCATCCAGGCTTCCCAGGTGCGCAGGTAGCCGCGCATGAAATCCAGCGCCGCCTCGAACTCGGCATACGGTGCAAAGGCGTTTGGGCGGCCGCGCTCGAGCGCTCGCTGTCCGTTCTCCATCGCCGAGAGCAGCGCGTCGCGCGGATCGCGGTAGATGTACGTGGGGCGTATCCAGCCCCAGCCGATCGCCCGGCGCGCCAGCGCCCCCGGGGCGGCGTGCGCCTTGATCACAAACGTGTTCCCCAGCGCTGCCGGCAGCAGCACCCTCAGCGTCCGGCGGGTTGTGAGCGCCCCGATGTTGCAGTTCACCTCGGTCAGGATCGCTTGCAGCCGGTAACGCTCGCGGATCTGGCGCGCATCGCGCGCTCCGTGCGCAAGCATCAAGTCGTTGGTCAGGTTGTAATACCAGCCGGAGCCGGCCCGCGGCATCCCCGCCGATAGAATGATCATGCCGCGATTATACATTCAGTCCGCTGGTTTTTCCCCTGCTTCCAGGTTGAATTTCTTGACCACTTCATCGAATGACTTGTTATCCGCTAACACCAATAAGGTGTCTTTCCCCTGTAAAACGATCCCGCCGCTGGGCAGGATAAAGTCATTGTCCCTGGCGATGAGAACGACGAGGAAATCGGGCGGGAGGCCCAGCTCGAAGATGGCCTTCCCATTCATGCTCGAGTCGGCCGGGATGGGTAATTCTTTGAGCTCGCCTTTCAAACCGCCTACCGGGACGTACTCGATCGGATAAACCCGTTTGGGTATGATCGGCGCATCGACTTTCAGCCAGCGCGCGATGCGCGGCAGCGACGTCCCTTGCAGCAAGACCGATGTCAGCACCACAAAAAAGACGATGTTGAAAATCTGGTTCGCCTGGTCAAGCCGTGCGATCAAGGGAAAAGTGGCTAATATGACCGGGGCCGCGCCGCGCAACCCCACCCAGGAGATGAACGTCTTTTCGTTCCAACCCAGCTTGCTTGGCAGCAGGCCGATGAACACGCTGACCGGGCGGGCCACAAACATCAACCACCCCGCGATCAGCAGGCCCGCGCCGATGATCGGCACCAGCCGCGTTGGAAAAACCAGCAAGCCCAGCGTAAAAAACACCGTGATCTGCATGATCCACGCCAGGCCGTCATGAAAACGCATCAGGCTCTTCTGGTGGATAAAGTCCTGGCTCCGCAAGACGATACCTGCCAGGTAGACCGCCAGGAACCCGCTGCCGCCGATTAAATCCGTCAACCCAAAGGTGAGGAACACCAGCGATAGCGTCAGCACGGGATAGAGCCCTTCATACCCCAGCTTCAAGCGATTGACCAGGAACAACATCACCCTGCCCATGCCATACCCGATCGCCGCCCCGATCAACATTTGTTGCACAAACATCCCGATCAGGCTGAACCCCGAAGAACCCGGCTGGGTGATCAACTGGATCAACCCGACCGTTAGAAAAATCGCCATCGGGTCGTTGCTGCCCGACTCGAGCTCCAACAATGGCTTGAGTTTTCCCCTGAGGCTGATGCCTTTTGCGCGCAGGACCGAAAACACCGCCGCCGCATCCGTCGATGAGACGATCGAGCCAAGCAGCAGCCCCTCGAGGGTCGAAAAACCGAGCACCAGGCTTACAAACAGGCCGACCACGATGGCGGTGATGAAGACCCCCAGCGTGGCCAGGAGCAGGCTCTCTTTGAGCACCGGGCGGACTTCCCGCCACTCCGTGTCCAGTCCGCCCGAGAAAAGGATCAGAATGAGCGAGATAATGCCGATCAATTGCGCCAGGGCCGGGTCATCGAAGTAGATGCCGCCAAGCCCATCCGATCCAGCCAGCATCCCCAAGACCAGGAACAGCAGGAGCGTGGGGACGCCAAACCGGTCGGAGATTTTGCTGACCAGCACGCTTATCAGCAACAGCAACGAGACGCCAATCAATACGTATTCATTCATCGGTGCTTCCAGTAATTGTCGGTCTCGAAATTTGCCCCTTGATAAGGCATCCCATTGAGCGGCCGTCGTGTCCAACTGTCTCCCAGCGCGGTCTATCGGGCTTCCTCGAAATCATCCTGTCCGCCTCCACAGGCTCACGCTCTCGAGATGATAGGTCTGTGGGAACATGTCGAACAGCCGCGCTTCTTCCAGCCGGTACCCTCCCGCCGCCAGCAGCCGGCCATCCCGCGCTAGAGTGGCGGGGTCGCACGAAACGTAGACGAGCGCCCGCGGCCCCATCTTCAAGATCTGCTCCACCACGCCGCGGCCCAGGCCATCGCGCGGGGGGTCGGCCAGCACGATCTCAGGCCGCAAGTCCAGGGCCTCCAGCGCCCGCTCGACCGGGGCTTCGTAGACCTCGACCGCCTCGAACTCGTCCAGGTTGAAGGCGAAATCATCCACCGCCGAGGCCGAAGCCTCGACCCCGACCAGTTTTCCGACCCGCGTGCGCAGGAAAGCGCTGAACAACCCCACGCCGCAATACAGGTCCAGCGCACAGACCCGCGCGCCCAGCAGGCCGCGCCCATCGAGCAGCCCCATCACATACTCCACCAGCCTCTCCGCCAGCGCGGTGTTGACCTGGAAAAAAGACCCCGCCGAGACCCGGAAACGCCGCCCCAGCGCCTCCATCGTCACCTCCGGGCTGCCCGCCAGCGCCAGCGTCCCGCCCGGGCTCAGGTGCACCACCGAGACCGGCAGGTCCTCGACGCTCAACTCGGGCGGCTCCAGGTTGCTGCTCTCCAGGGTCAAGAGCAGGTCGCCGTCTGCCCCCAGCCGCAGCCCCGCCCGCTCCACCCCGCTGCCCGGCTCGAACTCAACCTGCGGCCACACCTCGTTGATGGGCAGTTCGGGGAGGTGGCATTCGCGGATCTCCAGCACCTCTTCCGAGCGGGGGCGGTGGTACCCCAGCCTGCCCTCGGGGGTGAGGTGGAACTGGACGTGGTTGCGATAGTAAAATGGCTCGGGCGCCCCTTCCGGGTCCGCCAGGGGCGGGTCCGCCAGCCCGCCGATGCGCTCGAGTTGGTCTTTGAGCACCGCTTGTTTGGCCTGGAGCTGGACTGTGTAATGCATGTGCTGGTAATGGCACCCGCCGCACTCGCCAAAATGGGCGCAGCGCGGGGCGCCGCGGTCCGGGGAGGGCTGCAGGACCTCCACCAGCCGGGCGCGGGCGTAACTGCGCTTCTGTTCGACCAGCTCAACTCGGGCGCGCTCTCCTGGCAGCGCCAGCGGCACGAAAACCGCCCGTCCATCCGGCAGCCGCCCGATCGCTTCGCCGCCGTAGGCAAACCGCTCCAGGGTCAGTTCAACCTCGG
>JADYYC010000226.1 GCA_020853835.1 Anaerolineales bacterium | reverse complement strand
TCGCCCACCGGCTTTCAACTATCCGCCGTGCCGACCGCATCATCCTGATTGAAAACGGCCGGATTATGGAAATCGGCACTCACAACGAGCTGCTCTTGAAGCGCGGCAAATACTTCAACCTGTATACGCGCCAGTTTCGGGACGAGCTCGCCCAGGAATACGACCTCTTCCGGCTCACCGGCATGGCGCCAATTTAGAAGGGCTCCAGATCATCGTGTATAATTTCACATTGGCGTCGTCTCTGGCGGCGCCAATGTGCTGCTATATAATGACCGCTATGTTAAAGTCCAAACTTCAAGCTCAATACCAGGAATACCCTTTTCAGTTTTGGCTGCTTTTCGTGGGGATGTTGATCAGCACCTCGGGCGCAAGCATGATTTGGCCCTTCCTCATGATCTACGCCAGCCACCGCCTGGAGATGCCGCTCACGGTCGTTGCCAGCCTCCTGAGCCTGAACGCCTTGGTTGGTTTGATCACCTCTTTTTTGGGCGGGCCGCTTATCGACCGCTTCGGGCGCAAGTGGATCATGGTGGTCAGCCTGGCTCTTAACGGGCTGGCGTACCTGACCCTGGGATATGCCGACAGTTACCTTCAGTTTGCGGTGCTGCTGTCAATTTCTGGGGCCGTCAATCCGCTTTACCGCGTGGGCGCCGACGCGATGATGGCCGACCTAATCCCCAAGGAAAAGAGGATTGACGCCTATGCGCTGCTGCGCTTGAGCAACAACCTTGGCGTCGCCATCGGTCCTGCGTTCGGCGGTTTTATTGCGGCTTCCTCCTACAACCTGGCCTTCTTCTTCGCCTCCGCAGGGATGATGATTTACAGCCTTTTGATCGCGCGCCTCGCCCAAGAGACGCTGCCCAAGCGCGAGACCTACGATCCGGCAGGCCTCGCCCTCAAGGAAAACCCTCCCAAAGAGAAGTTCGGCGGCTATCTGGACATCTTGAAAGACTTTCCCTATATGGGTTTTATCGTGGCATTTACGCTCGTCATGATGTGCGCAAGCCTGATCTGGGTGCTGCTCCCAGTTTACGCCATGGACGTTCACAATGTCCCCATCAAGATGTATGGATTCATCCCCACCGTCAATGCTTTGATGGTCGTAACGCTCCAGCTTTTCGTGACGCGCCTGACCAAGCGTTTCTCACCCTTGCCGGTTGTCGCCATCGGTTCTGTCTTCTACACGGTCGCGGTTGGCGCGGTCATGTTCATGCACGATTTCTGGGGGTTTATGGTTTGCATGATCGTGCTGACGATAGGAGAGTTGATCATCGTGCCGACCTCGAGCACTTATGTCGCAAACCACGCCCCAGTTGACAAGCGGGGGCGTTACATGGGCCTGTATGCCATCACCTGGGGGGTAGCCTCGGGAATTGCGCCGGTTTTTGGCGGGCACTTGAATGACGTTTATGGGCCGTCTGCCACCTGGATCGGCGGAGCGGTGGTCGGCGCGATTGGCGTATTAGCTTTTAGCCTGCTGGATCGTTTACAAACCGGGCGCCTGACAAAACCTCCCGCCATTGTCCTGCCTCGGTCAAGGTAAGTCACAGGTTATGAAGATCGCGGGTCTTGCCGACATCCACTCGAATTTCCCTGCCCTGCAGGCTGTTGCAGACGATCTCGAACGCTGGAAGCCGGATTACGTGGTCGTCAACGGCGACCTGGTCAATCGGGGGCCTCGTCCAGCCGAGTGCCTGGAGTTTGTGCTGAGAAAAGTCAAATCAGATGGGTGGCTTATAGTTCGGGGCAATCACGAGGATTATGTGATCCTGCACGCCGGGCCCGAAGCGCCGCGCACCACGGTCGAGCGCGAAGTTCACCAGGCTTCGCATTGGACTTATTGCCAACTGGGCAAGGACGTAAGCGCCCTGGTCGAGATGCCGGTCGCGCAGAGCATCATCGATCCGGATGGCGGGCTGGTGTATTTTACGCACGGGTCTGTCCTGGGCATGCGGGATGGGATCTACCCTGAGACGAGCGATCTTCAACTCAGGAAAAAGATCGGCTTGAACGGCAAGAGCCGTGAGAAAGAGGACTCGCTCAAGGCGTTTGTGGTCGGGCACACTCATCGCGCCCTCGTCCGTGAAATCGAGCAAACCCTGGTGGTCAACGCCGGTTCGGTCGGGCTGCCATTTGACCACGACCGACGGGCGGGCTATGCCCGTCTCACCTGGAAGGACGGTCGCTGGGACGCCGAGATCGTGCGCCTCGAATATGACTTCGCGCGGGCAGTGCAGGATTTTCAGGCCACCGGTTATCTTTCACACGGCGGCCCTCTGGTCGAGCTGGTCTTGAAAGAGCTTCAAGAATCCCGTTCACATCTGTACGGCTGGGCGATCCGATATCAGGAGCTGGCCCTGGAAGATCAAATCTCCGTCCGGGTCTCGGTTGACCGCTACCTGGAGTCAGTCGGCGCCGGCAAATGAGCGGGCAGCGGGTCAAGGAACTATGCGCCCCTATCGTGCGTCTTAAGCCCAACGGGTTACCGGTATTTTGTATTTCCAAAACCGGATGACCCAAAATGGAGAGGCACATGAAACCAAAAGAAATTGCTCGCATTCTTGGATCCGTTTTGCTCGTCGCGACAGTTCTCACCGCGTGCAACCTGCCCGGCAGCCCGCCAACCGCCGACCTGGACACGATCGTCGCCCAGACCAGGACCGCGCTGGCGGTCAGCTTGTTTCTAACCGCCACCGCCCAGCCGGTCGTTATCGACACGCCCGTCCCCACCGACAGCCCTGCCCCAGAAGCAACCGCGCTCCCCCCGACCGTTGAACCGCCATCGAGCCCCGCCACGGAGGCCGCCCCCGCCGCCTCCCCTCCAGTGGTTACTGCGCCGGTAAGCCCGCCGCCGGCGACCTCTTTACCCGGATGCACCAATCTCGCCAAACTGGAATCTGAAACGGTGCCAGACAACTCGATCTTCGGGCCCAACCAGGAATTTGTCAAGACCTGGACGCTGCGCAACATCGGGACATGCGTCTGGAACCCTGAATACTCCCTGGTCTTTGCCAGAGGGGAGCGCATGTCGGGCTCGAGTCCGGTGCCGATCGGTCAGAGCGTGCCGCCGGGGAATACGCTCCAGGTCTTTTTGCCGCAAACGACTCCTGCGACCGCGGGCGTCTTCCAGGGAGACTGGATGCTGCGCTCAACCGACGGCATTCAGTTCGGGCTGGGAAGTGACGCGAAAACCGCGTTCTGGGTCAAGATCCAGGTCGTCCCGGGCGCAAACCCAACCGTCTCTCCCACTCAGATCAGCGGACCGCAAAACCTTGGCGACCCCTCGTGGACGGTAGGTTTCGGTTCGGGCGGAGGGCCATTCTTCCTGGGGACCGATTCGGGATTGAATTACGATGTCAAGGACGGAAAATTGGTCATGACCGCCCTTCAGCCCACCGGCGATCAATGGCGTGTGGCCCGGGCTTCCTACCTGGATAATTTTTATCTTCAATCCAAATTTGCGACCGGCGGCGCTTGCGGGGGCAAGGACGGCTACGGCTTGCTCGTTCGGGCGCCCGACAAGAAAGACGGCAATATCAATACCGGTTACGTGTTCAGTTTTTCCTGCGATGGCAAATACCGCGTCTATCGCATGGATAACGGCAACTTCAACAACATTCAGAATTGGACCACCCATTCGGCCATCCGGGCCGGGGCAAACCAGGCGAACGTCATGGGGATCTCGGCAGTCGGGAATAACTTCAGGTTTTTTGCCAACAACGT
>JADYYC010000225.1 GCA_020853835.1 Anaerolineales bacterium | reverse complement strand
GTCAGCGTGCCATCGATGTCGAAGAAAGCGGCCCGGTGCGTGCTCATAGATCGCGGGTGGGGATGCTCCATCGCCCTTAACCCGCCCGGACGCCGGCGGCTTCGGCAAACTGGCGCACTGCCTGCAGATGCTGGGCGGGGCTTTCCAGGCCCGCCCCCATGGTGTTGAAGGAAAGGTGGGTTGCGCCGGCCGCTCTCCAGCCTTCGGCCAGCTTCGCCCATTCCTGCGGCGCCAACCCGCCGTGCGTGATGCGCGCCTCCAGCCCGAATTTGCCGGGGTCGCGCCCGTGGCGCGCCAGCTCATCGTGGATGATCTCGATCGGGGGGCCGATCTCAGCCGGGTTGCGCACGTTGGTCAGCCAGCCGTCGCCCAGGCGCGCCGCCCGGCGCAGCGCCGGCTCGATGTTCCCCCCGAACCAGATCGGGATCGGGCGTTGGACGGGGAGCGGGTTTAGCCCCGCGTTGGGGATGTGGTGCCAGCGCCCCTGAAATTCGACCAGCGGCTGGGTCCAGAGCAGGCGCAGGACCTGCACTTGCTCCTCGATGCGGCGGCCGCGCGTGTGAAAGTCCTCGTTCAGGGAGATGTACTCGGCTTCGTTCCAACCCAGCGCAACCCCCAGGCGCAGGCGCCCGTTGCTCAGCACGTCCAGCGTAGCGGCTTGCTTGGCGACCAGCGCGGTCTGGCGCTGGGGCAGGATGATGATGCCCGTGGCGAACCCGATCCGCCCGGTCAGGCCCGCCATGAACGAGAACAGCACCAGCGGCTCCTGAAAGGGGTGGCGGATGGTGTAGGGCAGCCTGTCCGCGTCCGGATGGTCGGGGCTGACGCCGAGGACGTGGTCGTAAGCCAGGATGTGCGTGAACCCCAGCCCCTCGGCGGTCTGGGCATAGTCGCGTATCAGGGCGGGGTCGTTTCCAAACTCGGTCTGCGGGTAAACCAGCCCGATCTTCATCTTGTACCCTTCCTTCCTTGTTTACAGGGCATACAGCTCGCCGTATTTTGAGCGCAGGTATTGGATGTACGGCTCGATGCGGATGGATCCGCCCGTGACCTGCCGCACCAGCTCGTCGGCGGTGAACTTCGAGCCGTGCTGGTAGATGTGTTCGGTCATCCAGGCCCGCAGCGTGTCGAATTTCCCCTCGCGGATCTGGGAGGGGATCTGGGGGTGATCGTCGAGCGCCGCGGCGTAGAACAACCCGCTCAGGATGTTCCCCAGGGTGTAGCCCTGAAACGCCCCGCCGATCAAGCCGCCGTACCAGTGCACGTCCTGCATGCAGCCGTCTTTGTCGTCCTGCGGCTGGATGCCGATATCGCTCAAGAAGCGCGCTTTCCAGGCCTCGGGCAGATCCTTGATCGCCAGTCTGCCTTCCAACAGGTCCATTTCGAAGTCGAAGCGCAGCATCACGTGCAGGTTGTAGGTCACTTCATCGGCGTCGGTGCGGATGAGCGAGCTCTCGACCTTGTTGATGGCGCGGTAGTACGCGTCCAGGGTGACCCCGCCGAGCTGTTCGGGGAAAGCCGCCTGGAGCTGGGGGAAGAAGTACTCGCTGAAGTTGCGGCTGCGGCCTACCAGGTTCTCCCACAGGCGGGATTGGCTCTCATGCACGCCGGACGATGTCCCGCCGCCGAGCGGCGTGCCGTCCAGTTCAGGCCTGACCCCCTGCTCGTACATGGCGTGCCCGCTCTCGTGCATTACGCTGAACAGACACTCGCCGAGCAGGTTTTCCTTCACGCGCGTGGTGATGCGCACGTCGCCGACCGCAAAGTTGGTCTCGAAGGGGTGGTGGGTCAGGTCCACCCGGCCGCGCTGGAAGTCGTAGCCGATCTGGGCGGCGACCTTTTTGCTGATGGCGAGCTGCTGATCCTGGGGGAAATGCTTGCGCAGGCAGGAATCGTCCGCCGGCGGCTGGGAGGTGATGGCCTGGGCGATCGGCAGCAGCGCCTGCCTCAACTCCGAGAACAGGCTGCGGATCGAGGCGGCCTTCATGCCGTAGTCCGAGAAGTCGACCAGCGGGTCGATGATGTGCTCGTAACCGGGGAAATAGTCCGCGAGCTTGCGGCTCAGGTCGAGGGTTTTCTCGAGATAGGGCCGGATGCGGGCAAAATCGTTGGCCGGGCGCGCTTCGGCCCAGACGCTGTAAGTCTGAGCGGTGTGCTCCGAGATCTCGCCCACGAAGGCGACCGGGATCCTGGTCATGCGCTCGTAGCGCCGGCGGGTCACCCGCACCAGCGAGGCTTCGTCCGAGTCGTAGGGCAGGCTTTCCGCATAGGGCGTCAGCTCGTCCAGCAGCTTTCCGATCGCCGGATCGGTGAATTTTTCCTGGGCGAGCTGCGACAGGGTCGCCATGTGGCGGGCGCGCGCCGACGCGCCGCCCGGCGGCATGTGGGTGCTCTGATCCCAGGACAGGACGGCCGCCGCTTTATCCAGATCGTCGGCTTCGATCAATTTCTGTTTCAATAGACGCAACTTTTCTTCCATCGTTTCTCCCTGATGATTTGAAGATTATTCCAGTTTGGGGCTTAAGACCTGGTGTTTCCAGCTAATCATTGGCGTCAGTCCGGGATAGCAGAGATCGTCATTGCGAAGCCCGCTTTTTGGGCTGAAGCAATCTCCGCGCTGGCTCATCCTGGAGACTGCTCGGGGCATAAACCGCCCGCCTGATGACACCGGGAGACTGCCACGCCGCCAAAGAACGGCGGCTCGCAGAGACACAAGGGCGTCGTTCTGGAGTGAAGAGCGCTGGCCTGTGAAAATACTCGTGGTGACAAGAGGCTCTTATCCCGAATTTACGCAATCATTATACTACTGATAAAATAAGCGAGTATTCATGATCAAAGGAGGTGCAGAGATGGCAGACCCTCGCGTGGAGCGACTTGCGCAGGTGCTGGTGCGGTATTCATTGGATTTACAGCCGGGGGAAGAGCTTGCCGTGAAAACAAACCCTTATGCAGACGAGCTGAACCTGGTGGTGCTGAGAGAAGCGCTCCTGGCGGGGGCGCACGTTTTCTTCCTGAATCGACAGCCCGGCGCGTCCGAAATGTTTCACCGCTATGCCAACGATGCGCAGCTCGGCTACATCTCGCCCCCGGAAAAGTATATCCATGAAAAGTACCGCGCCATTCTGGATATCGAAGCGGAATACAACACGCGCGAACTCTCCGGCGTCGATCCGGGCCGCATCGCGATGGCGCGCAAAGCCAGGAGCGGGCTGTTCAACACCATGATCAGGCGCATAGGAAACGGGGATCTTAAATGGTGCCTGACGGTGTTCCCCACCCAGGCAAACGCCCAGGAAGCGGATATGAGCCTGGCGGATTATCAGGATTTTGTCTATACGGCCGGCATGCTTGATTTGCCCGACCCCGTGGCAGCGTGGAAAGAAGAAGATGCGCGCCAGCAGCGGCTGATTGCCTGGTTGAACGACAAAGAGCGTATTGTGATGAAAGGGAAGAACGTCGATTTGCAGTTCTCGATCAAGGGGCGTATATTTGCAGGCGCCAGCGGTAAGGAGAATTTCCCGGATGGGGAAATTTACACCTCGCCGGTGGATGATTCAGCCCAGGGTTGGGTGCGCTTTGAATACCCTGCCATCTATCTGGGACGGGAAGTGATCGACGTTGAGCTTTGGTTCGCAAATGGAAAAGTGATCAAGGAGAGCGCTTCGAAGGGGGGCGATTTTCTCTCGGGCATTCTGGATACAGATCCGGGGGCGCGCTACCTGGGCGAATTTGGCATCGGCACGAATTACGCCATCCCGCGCTTCACCAAAAACATGCTGTTCGATGAGAAACTGGGCGGCACCATTCACCTGGCTGTCGGCGCGGCGATGCCCGAATTGGGCGGGAAGAACGAATCCGGCATCCATTGGGACCTGCTTTGCGATATGACCGACAGCGAGATGACAGCCGATGGCGAGGTCTTTTACAAGGACGGGAAATTCACGATCTAGAGGCTTGTCCGCCGCCCGCTCCGGCTCGTGAGCGGTCTCTTCTTTGCAAAATCAACGCCAGGATTGCTCTGGCGGCGCGCCTGCTCCACCGCGCCGCCAGAGCTTCTTGATTCCCGCCGTCATTCAGACGATAGGATCGCCAACTGCGCTTGAAGTTTGGCAGCCGTCTCTCGGTATGCATCAAGCTTTTCGCGCTCCTTCCCCACGACCTGGGGCGGCGCTTTTTCTGCGAACGACCCGCTCAAAAGAGCCTCCAGGCGCGCGATCTGCGCCTGGGCTTCCGCCAGGTCACGCTCCAGGCGGATGCGCTCCTCTGCGGGGTCGATCAACCCCGAGAGCGGGAGGAAAATCTCGACCGGCCCGACCACCAGCGCGATATGGCCTTCGGGTTTGCGCGGGATGGCTTTGTGGATCTCGATCCGGCCCGGGTCCAGGCCCGCCAGCGCGGCGATGGCGGGGCTTTGCTCGCGCAGAACCGGCGCGGCGCTCTCAGAAACGAACACGGCGGGGATGCGCCGCCCTGGCTGCACTTTCTTCTCGGAGCGAAGGTTGCGCAGGCTGCGCACGATCTCCTGCACCAGGCTGAAGTCGGCGATCTTGCCCGCCTCCCAGCCCTCCAGCGGGCGCGGCGCCGGCCAGGGGGCGACGATCAGCGCCTCGGGCCACTCTTCGGGCGCAACCGCCAGGCGCGCTTCCTGAACCGCCCGTTTGAGGTGCCCCCACAGCTCTTCGGTCACGAACGGGGTGAAGGGGTGGAGCAGCCGCAGGCTGACGTCCAGCACGCGCACCAGCGTCGCCGCGGTGGATTTAGCCCGGTCGCCCCCCTGGTTGA
Organism: Anaerolineales bacterium; assembly: GCA_020853835.1. Taxonomy (GTDB): domain Bacteria; phylum Chloroflexota; class Anaerolineae; order Anaerolineales; family UBA4823; genus UTCFX2. The sequence goes on along the minus strand of JADYYC010000225.1, from coordinate 2,230 downwards.
GCTGCAGCTTGGCGATTTCGACATACCAGTCTGCAAAATCGCCCCAGAAGAAATCGTAAACCAGGCGCCCCGCTTCGCCGTACTGGAAGTTCTGAAACAGCCGCTCGACGTCGCGCACCAGGGCTTGCAGGCGCGCCCAGATCCAGGAGTCGGCCAGGGTCCAGTCGTTGGCAGGGCTTTGGGCGGAGGGGCTTTCACTATCGAGGGACAGCCCCTCGAGCGCCTGGATGACAAAGCGGCTCGCGTTCCAGATCTTGTTAGCGAAATTGCGGTTTGCCCGGACTTTTTCAAGGCTCAGGTTCATGTCGTTGCCGGGCGCTGAGCCGACCAGCAGCGTGAAGCGCAGCGCGTCGGTTCCCAGCTCGTCCATCACCTGCAGCGGATTGATCACGTTGTCGTAGGTCTTGCTCATTTTGCGCCCGCGCTCGTCGCGGATCAAGCCGTGCAGGTAGACCGCGTGGAAGGGGACCTGACCGGTGAACTCCAGCCCAAACATGATCATACGCGCGACCCAGAAGAACAGGATGTCGTATGCGGTTTCCATATAGGAGGTGGGGTAGAAGTACTGGTAGTCGGGGGTCTCGTCGGGCCAGCCCAGGGTCGAAAACGGCCACAGGCCCGAGGAGAACCAGGTGTCCAGCACGTCGGGGTCCTGGTGGATCTCGCCGCTGCCACAACTGGCGCACTGCTGCGGGTCCTCGCGGGCGACGGTCATCTCACCGCAGCTATCGCAATACCAGGCCGGGATGCGGTGCCCCCACCAGAGCTGGCGCGAGATGCACCAGTCTTTGATGTTTTCGAGCCAGTTGTAGTAGACCTTTGTAAACCGATCGGGCACGATGCGGATGCGCCCGTCCCGCACGGCGGCGAGGGCTGCCTGCGCCAGGGGCTGGATGCGCACAAACCACTGGGTGGAGATCATCGGCTCGATGGCTTCGCCGCCGCGCTGCGAGCGCGGCACGTTCAGCGTGTAGGGTTCTTCTTTCAGCGTCAGGCCCGCCGCGCGCATATCTTCCCAAAGCGCCCGGCGCGCGTCATAGCGGTCCAGCCCCGCATAGGGGCCGCCGTTTTGGTTGACCCGGGCTGCCTCGTCCAATATGGAGATCACGGGCAGGTTGTGGCGCTGGCCGATCTCGTAGTCGGTCGGGTCGTGCCCGGGTGTGACCTTGAGGGCGCCGCTGCCGAACTCGCGCTCGACCGCCTCGTCCCCGATCACCGGGATCTCGCGCCCCAGGATGGGCACGATCACCTTGCGCCCGATGTACTTCTGATAGCGCGCGTCTTCGGGGTGGACCGCCACCGCGCTGTCGCCGAGGATCGTCTCCGGGCGGGTCGTCGCCACGGGCAGGTAATCGTCCGGATCGTCCGCCAGCACGTACTTGAAGTAATAGAGCGTGCCGGGCTCCTCCGAATACTCCACTTCCAGGTCCGACACGGCGGTGCGCAAACCGGGCGACCAGTTGATCAGCCGCGGCCCGCGGTAGATCAGCCCTTTTTCGTACAACCGCACAAAGGCCTCGCGCACGGCTCGGGAGAGGCCGGCGTCGAGGGTGAAGCGCTCGCGCTCCCAATCGCAGGAGGCCCCCAGGCGGCGGATCTGGCTGGTGATGATGCTGCCATACTTCTCCTTCCAGGCCCAGGTGCGGCGCAGGAACTCTTCCCGGCCGACCTGCTCACGCGTCAACCCCTCCTTCGCCAGCGCCTTCTCGATCTGAAGCTGGGTGGCGATGCCGGCGTGATCGCTCCCCGGCACCCACAGGGTCGAGAGGCCCTTCATGCGATGGTAGCGGATCATCAAGTCTTCCACCGAGACGAACATCGCGTGCCCCAGGTGCAGCTCGCCCGTCACGTTTGGAGGCGGGATCGAGATCACAAAATTCTTAACCTGCGGGTCGAACCCCGGCTTTTGTGGATCGTTGGAGGGTTTGAAATAACCGTTCGTCTCCCACCATTCGTAGATGCGCTTCTCGGTGGCGTGAAAATCATAGGATTTGGGAAACTGGTTGGCGGGCATAGGCTCTCCTGGTCAGCAGATATCTAAGATGTGCTTGCGTGAACCTCCGGACAAAAAAACCTTTCGTCCATCGTGAGGACGAAAGGCGTTTGCTTCCGTGGTACCACCTCGATTTGCCAGTTTGCGCTGGCACACTCGTGCGCTGCGGGGCGGTCGCAGCCGCGCCCGGCAGGGCTTCGCGCTAACGGGCTCACCCGTACCGTTCTACTGGCTCGC
>JADYYC010000224.1 GCA_020853835.1 Anaerolineales bacterium | reverse complement strand
TCGAAGAGGTGAACTGGGCCGGCTCGCTGGAGGACTACATCGTGGCGACCGTCTCCAGCGGCAGGCTGGTCTCGACCCGCCCGCAGACCTACCCAGGGCAGGGCACGCCGGCCATGCCCTCCTTCTCAGACAACTTTGGCGGCCCGCTGCGCGAAGACCAGATCCGCTACCTGGCTGCCTTCATCATGAACTGGGAAGAGACCGCCGATTTCATCCCCGCGCCCGAGGCCGCGGCGGCGGGTGCAGGCGTCGGCACCGACATCACCAAAGAGCTCCCCGCAGGGAACGCGGGGGCTGGCGAGGCGCTTGCCAGCAGCCTGGGATGCGTCGCCTGCCACATCGCCACGCCCACCGGACCGGCCTGGCTGGCGAGCGCGTCTGAACCGGGGATCGGAACCCGGGCCGCCGAGCGCATCAGCGAACCCGACTACACCGGTAAAGCCACGACCGCCGAACAGTACCTGTTCGAATCGATCGCCGATCCGCACGTCTTTGTGGTTCCCGGCTTCAGCCAGGGAATCATGCCCGACACCTACGCCAACAGCCTGACCGATCAGGACATGGCAGACCTGATCGCCTACCTGCTCAGCCTAAAATAGACGATGACCGCGGCTGTCACACGTACCGTGCGCCTGGGCGGGGCGCTCCTCTTGATCGGATGGCTGGCGTTTGCGCTTGCCAGCGCGGCGAGAGCCCAGACGCCGCCCCCCGACCCGTTTGAAGAGGGCAAACAGCTCTACCTCGAGAACTGCGCCGTCTGCCACGGGCTGGACGGTCAGGGGCGCGTCGGCGCTGAGCTGGCAAAAGACTGGCCCTCCATCCGCCCCGACCTGACCGTGAAAACGATCATCGAAAACGGCGTCCCCGGTTCGGTGATGCCGGCCTGGAGCGCCGCCAAGGGCGGGCCGCTCAGCCCGGCTGAGATCGAGGCGCTCACCCAGTTCATCCTGAGCTGGCAAAGCAGCGGGGCGCCGCAGATCACCCCGCCTCCCACCGCCACCTTGCTTCCACCCATTACGCCCGTTCCCGAAATCGAGGGCGACCCCAACCTGGGCGCCCGGCTTTTCGCCCAAAACTGCGCCGTCTGTCACGGCGAACACGGCCAGGGGCGGGTGGGGGCGACGCTGGCAAAGTCCTGGTCGGGCATCCGGCCGGATCTCAACTTGCGCGCGGTTATCGCTAACGGCATCTCGGGCTCGCAGATGCCGGCCTGGAGCGCCGCGCGCGGCGGCCCGCTGAGCGAGGGCGAGATTCAAGACCTGGTGGCATATATTTTGACGCTGAACCGCACCAGCCCGGCGCTGCTCGTCACGCCGGCCCAGCCGCCCATCCCGGGGGCGGTCGATTCGCCCTTCAGCGGGTGGGGCGGGGTGGCCGTCCTGCTGGCGCTGCTGGTCGTTTTGATCGGCGGCGCGCTGCTGCTTCAGCGCCGCAAGCCCTGACGGGTCTAGGGAGGGCAGCGGTTGTGCCCTGGCCCCTCGGCGAGTGGCGCGGTTGGGCCCTAGTCCTGACCGGCCGGGGAGCGCCGTGGTTGTGCCCTCACCCCAGCCCTCTCCCGCAAGCGGGAGAGGGGGCGCCAGCGCCCCGTCATTTCGACAAATGCCTTCCCCTCCCGTCATTTCGACGAGCGCAGCGAGGAGAAATCCCGAACCCCGCGATCCAAGATTTCCCGCCGCCTGGCGGCGGCTCGAAATAACCGCGCCATAACTCCGGTTGCGCTGCATTATTGACATTCACCCCCGGTTGAGGTATGCTACGCACCGTCCGGGTGGGTCCGGCGCGGCAGAAACCTGCGAACCCCGTCAGGTCCGAGAGGAAGCAGCGGTAAGGAGGAAATTCTGGGTGCCGCCGGGCAGCCTGCCCGGATATTCCGCTTCCACCTAACAAATCTGATAAATCCGGTTAGTACTCAGGTCTGATACATCCGGTTATCTTTTGCTGTATAATAGTATTATCGAGCACCGGCAAACGGTTTCTATTTAACATCTACCGGTGGGCGTCGCTGCAGGATAAGGAATTTGGGTCATCATGCCAAAGAGTCTGCTGCACAGGCTGAAGATACGAAAAAACCAATCCGGTCAGAGCTTTGTCGAGCTTGCCATTATGCTGCCTCTGCTGCTGCTCATGCTGGTTGGCATGGTCGAGGTGGCGTTCACCATGTTCATCTACCTGACCGCTCTGGACCTGACGCGCGAGGCAGCCCGCTTTGCCTCGGTGCGCGACTTCGACGAGCTGGAGCCCTTCGGCGAGTTGAACCCGGCTGGCCCTGTCCCGGCTTGCGGTAACGACGAGCACGGCGTCCCGATCACCGACCCGGCCCGCTGCGCCTGCCTGGATGACTTTCTGCATTTCTACCTGGACGCAGCCTGCTTTTTCACCGACCCCAAGCTCAACCCCTTCCTCCCCTTTGACCAGAACACCGACGACGTGGTCATCACCGCGTTCACCGTCGCCGGTGGACATATCTCTGAGAGCCACCCCGGCGCGGGTTACTGGTCTTTGAACAACGACAACTGGAAGAAAGACTGCTACGGGAACGTCGTGCGCTCCGCTCCTTTCTTCTCTTATGCCGACATCGAGCAGAGCTTCTTCGCCGATGCGCCGGCAGATAAGGGGCTGGTGCTGGTGGAGGCTTACTACTGCTGGAACCCGGTCGCTTACCTGCCCTTTATCAGCGATTACATCCCTTCGCGAGTGCGCATCCACACCTACACCTTCATGCCCTCGCCTGAAGCCCTTCCAACCCCGACGCCGATCATTGTCAGCCCGTGATCGTTGGTTCAATACGCTAACAGGTGCCTGAAGATCATGACCATCCATCGAAAAAGCGCCCCTCCCCGCAAATCAAAACACCTCGGAGCAAAATCGCGCCTTGTGAAATCCCTGCAGGGCGAAGCGCGCGGCCAGGCGCTGGTGCTGCTGGCGGTGAGCTTCTTTGCGCTGCTGGCTTTCATCGGCCTGGTCACGGACGTCGGCTCGATTTACATCT
>JADYYC010000223.1 GCA_020853835.1 Anaerolineales bacterium | reverse complement strand
GATTCGTTCACCAGGGACAAACGCTTGATCATCTGGCTGGCCTATTGGCCGACTTCCCTTTCAGACGGCAGCCTCGGGTAGCGCTGGGCAATTTGCCATGTGCCCCACAGCCCGATCAGGCCGAGGACGAGGATGACCGCCTCCAGTGTCCAGATCTTGACCGGGGCGCCCACTCCCCAGAAGTTTGCGAATCCTGCGACTGCATCCAGCACAGTTTTGTAGAGGATAGCCAGCCAGCCCCATTTGATCTCGCCAACAGCGATGGCGTAGAAAATCAGCACGCAGGCGAAGATGTGAGCGAAGACGACCGCCAGCCGTTCGACGACCGGCGCCAGCCCCATGACGAACGAGGCGTTGCGAGACAGTTCGCCCAGCACGGAAACCGGCAACGCATCTGGAGCGAGATACGCGACCAGCGCCGGGGTTATCCCCATCAGGCCGAGCAACAGCGCTTCGACAACGCCGAAGCCGACGCCAAAAACCAGCGCCTGATTCCACGCTGCCCGTCCCCAACGCACTCGAGCCAGGATGAGCCAGGTCAGCCCGACCTCGAAAATGCCGGTTAACGCGCCGATGTACAGATAGGCGGCCAGGTTACCGGGCGCGAAGAGATGTTCGCTGTCGGCCCCCAGCACGCGGAAGAGGAGCGGGTTGAGCGGAATGGCGACGGCGAATTTGATTGCCACGGTCAGCGCCCAGAACAGCGCCCCCAGCCCCAGATAGCGCCAGCCTGTCAACCGCTTCCGCGCAACGTAGGCGATAAACGCCAGCCCCACCGCGATCATCCCAAGTCCGGGCAGCAGGATGATCGGCCCCAGTTTGAATGCCCGCCAGCCCAGATTGTACGTCGCGCTGGTGTTCGCTCCGTAGACCAGGCCCAGTGTATAGTCCCCGACCTGACCAGCAGGCAGGGGATACTTCGTACTGACGGAGAAATCGCCCGGGTTAATCGTCCCTGAGTCCCACACTGATTCGCCGTCGGGGGCGCGCAGCTCGAAGCGCAGCCAGCCGCTGATGACGTCGCCGCTGATCTTGATGGAAACCGGCGCGCCTTCGGCGATCATGCCTTCGTCCACCGGAATACCGAAGTAAAACTGTTCGCCCGCCTGAGTCTCCTGAATCTGACCGCCCTCGACGCTTGCCCAGCGGTAATTCATCGGCACGCTTGACGATTGCGAGGCGCAGCCAGCAAGGAGAAATAGGAGCAGGCCAAACAGCAGGAAGCGTAAAATGAAGTTCGCCCTTTTCATGTATTGTGAAAATGGATTGATCATGGTTTTTCCTTTATGAATAACGACAGCATTTATGATTATAGTTTACAGAAAACGTCCTTCGAGCGCATCTGCTTGTTGATGAGTTTCGAGGCTGTGCTTTAAGCCAGTCTGTGACTGGTCATCTGACCAGGCTCTTTGGTTCAGCGCGGATACGTTTCAGCCAGGACCGTGTCCACCATCAGGCGGTGAAACAGCCCGGCCTCCTCCCAGATCATGCCGTGTCCTGAGTTTTCGAAGAAGACCAATTGCTTCGCAGGCGCTTTGAGCAGGTTGAAGTATTCCTCAGGAATCGGCGATGGATTGTTCATATCGTGACGCCCCAGCACAATGTAAACCGGCAGGTCGAGGCGGGCGGCGTCCACGCGAAAGTCCAGTTCCTGCAGCTGCGGGTAGACCGTGTTGAAGGTGGTCATCAGCCCAAGCAGATAATAGATCCGGTCGAGCCAGCCGTATTCGGGCTGCTTGAGCATGAGCAGAATGGCATCCCCTTCGCGGCGATAGGTCTCATCCCGGATGTTGGGCGCTTCGAAGAGCTGATACTCGCGCCCGAACAGTTTGGCGTAGGGCCCGATGGGATTTTTGCCGAGGTAGGGCGGCGGACCTTGCGTTTCGAGCGTACGCACAAAGTCTGCATCGCCGGTTTGGCGCGAATGTTCCAGCACCAGGTCGTAGATCATCCGATCTGTTTCAAGCACGTTTACCATCTGTGCCGCGCCCACATAGGCGTGATATAAGTCGGGACGTTCCTGAGCGGCGAGCAACCCGATGATCGTGCCCCAGGAGTGGCCCACCAGATAAATTTTTTGTTCATCGAAACGCTCACGCAGCATCCCGGTCAGTTCGATTAAGTCGGAGGTGTAGCGTTCCACGGTGAGGTCATCACGCGCCGGGTAGGATTTTCCGCAGCCGCGCTGTTCCCAGATGACGACGACGAAATGTTTCTCCAACTCCTGGTTGAAGCGCAGCACGCGGGCGGCTTCGCTGGCGCCCGGCCCGCCGGAGAGGAACAAGAGCACGGGTTTGTCCACGTCCTGTCCGCGGATGATGAGCCATTGCTCCACGCCGCCCAACTCCACTTTCTCCAGGGAGGCGATACTGTTGGGCAGCGGTTTGCCGTCGGCTCCTGCAATGGCAGGCGTATGAGCCGTCCATTGGGAATACAACGTAAACGCAACCAGCAGGATGACGGGTATCAGCAGGAGGGTCATACAGCCTCGTTTCTTTGACTTATTCATGAGAATTTCCTTTCTCGTTGGGGAGGCTCTGAACAGAGAGGAGTACCAGCCCCAAATCACGGATGCGATTCAAGACACCGTGCAACGCGGATTGATCCATGATGCCGCGAATAAGAGTCTCGCCTTCAGGGAGGTTTGTGACAGTGAAACCATCAAACCGGGCCGGGCGGACAAATCCTTCAATCCGGATCTGATAGTTGATGAAGCGGTCGCTGTGGTTCATTGCTTCTTCCTTATCGGCTTACGCCTGCCGGCGGCGCCGGCGCCGATCAAAATAAGTCCCAAAGCAGGCAGGATAAAATTCAGCGGCGTTTCTAAAAGCCCCAAAAGAGAGACGGGGGCGCCAATTAGAAAACATGCCGTTCCCAGAATCAGCAGTAGATTCATGAATTTTGTGTTCACAGGCAAATCCTTTCCTTATTTGAAGTCGCATACAGTGTAGCGTCAACGGCTTTGGTTGTCCCCTATCGAAGGATAGGTTTGCTGGATAGGTTAAATAAAAAAACCGCTTACGCGGCGGCTGTTTGTTCGGGTCGGGATTAAATTCCCAGTTCCCGGGCGCGGGCAATCGCCTGGGCGCGAGTCCCCACATCCAGCTTTTGCAGGATATTATGGACATGCCATTTGGCGGTCCCAACGCTGATGACCAGTTCGGCGGCGATCTGAGCGTTGGATTTTCCAGCCGCAACGAGCCTCAACACCCGGAGTTCCTGTTCGCTCAAGGGCGCGATCAATTTTTCGTTGAAAGAATGCGACCCGCCTTGATTTGCATTCCCCGCCCTTTCGGAAAATATCTGCATCAGCCGGTCGGCAAGATCCGGGGCGGCATGACGCGCGCCCGGCAGCAGTTTTTCCAGCCATGAACCTTCATCAAGAAAAATACGGAGAAACCCTTCCGGTTCAGCCTGCTTCAGAGCCTTCTCCAACCATTCCACGGCTGGATCTGTCTGGTTCTGCGCCTGGTGGAGAAGCGCGAGCAGGAGAGCCGCCTCCAATGCGGCGCGGTTTCTGCCCGCCGCAACCGCTTTATCGAGCAAAGGATCCAGGAGGCTCGATGCTTTTTCAAACTCCCGGTTTGACAGGTAAACGCGCGCCAGGGTCAACTCTTCAAAATCCTGAACGTATTCCACCTTTTCCAATTCCCTGAACTTCACATAACCTAACGCCCATTGGTCGGCCCAACCGGACGTGCCCTGCATTAGATGTATCCGCGCCTGCTGCGCGCCGGAAATATTGGAAAGACGCCGAATCCCAAAGGTTTGCGTGATTGCCTCAGCCTGCCCGGCTGCCGCCCTGGCGGCCACCACATCGCCCTGTGACTGTCTCAACCGCGCCAGGAACAGCAGCTCGTAACGCAGGTCATCGGTGAGACCGCCCTGTTGGGAGAGTTTCATCCCATCCATCAAATACCGTTCGGCAGCAGCCAGGTCATTTTGTTCGCGCGCGATCTCAGCCAGGATGGCCCACGCCAACCCGAGAGGCGGAATGCTCGCGTTGTCGTCGAGTTGCATTGCCTGTCGGCAGAATTGGGCTGCCTGGCTCAATCTCCCCTGACCGATCTGCGCGAGCGCCGATTCACAAAGGACGTTCACCGCAAGGTAGGAGACGCCCGCAGTTCGAGCCAATTCGCTGGCTCGCAAAAATGCGCGGCTTGCCTCCTCCAGGTTTCCGGAGAGTTCATGCGCCAGCCCCAAAGCGTCTGTGGCGCGGGCGCGGGCGTGCCACTCATCCTGCGGCAATTGATCCAGCGCGCGGCGCGCCAATTCGAATGCCGCCTGCAGATCCCCGTGGAAGGCGGCGAGGGAAGCGCGGTACGTGGACACGATTGCCAGCTGCCTCTCAACGTCCGGCGCCGATGCGGGATTTTTCCTCAGGGCGTCCTCCGCCTGATCCAGGAATTGAATGGAGAGTTCAACATGCCCCGCCAGATACAGCGCCCGCGAGGCGTGCAGGGTCAGCATGGGTCTGGAGGACATGAGCGGTCGCGGCAGTTTGTCGAGCCATTGGATCAGCGTGCCAAGTTCGCCCCCGCTCCAGGTCGAGGCGTTTTGAAGCGCCCCTTCGAGGACATCGGCGGCGAGCGCGGAGTTTTCGCTCAAAAAGGCGTATTTAACCGCTTCAAAGACCAGACCGTTCGCCTCATGCCAGCGGGAGGCTTTTTCCAGCAAAGCCTTCTGTTCAGCCTTGCTCAATTCACTCCGCAGATAATCGGCAAAGAGATGATGATAGCGATACCAGCGGCGCCGGTCATCCAGGGGAACGATGAAAAGGTTGGACCG
>JADYYC010000222.1 GCA_020853835.1 Anaerolineales bacterium | reverse complement strand
GCCGCGGCTTTGAGAAAAGGGCTGGCCATCCCGCCCAGTTGCGCCCCCAGGGCGAGGCATTTGGCGATATCCACCCCGCTGCGCAGGCCTCCGGAAGCGATCACGGTCATCTGCGGCGCGAGGCGGCGCACCTCCAGAATCGCCTCGCTGGTCGGCACGCCCCAGTTCACAAAGGCCGCCGCAAGTCGTTTCTGGCTCTCGGTTTGGGCGCGGTGCATCTCCACCTGCGACCAGGAGGTGCCCCCGGCGCCCGCCACGTCGATCGCGGCGACCCCCGCCTCGGCCAACAGCCGGATGTCCCCCTCGGAGAAACCCCAGCCAACTTCCTTGGCAATCACCGGCACCGGCAGGGCCTTGCAGACACCTTCGATGCGACGCGCCAGCCCTTTAAAGCGCGTATCGCCTTCGGGCTGGACGGCCTCTTGCAGGGCGTTCAAATGCAGGATCAGCGCATCCGCCTCGATCATGTCGACCGCCCGGCGGCATTCGTCGAGGCCATAGCCGTAATTGAGCTGTACTGCGCCCAGGTTGGCAAACAGCAGCACGTCCGGCGCGTCGCGGCGCACCTGGAAGGTATAGGCGATCTCGGGCTGCTCGATCGCCGCGCGCTGGGAACCGACCCCCATCGCAACCCCCGTTTGCTGCGCGGCCTGGGCGAGGCGCTGGTTGATCGCCGCCGCCTCCTGCGTACCGCCCGTCATCGACGAGATCAAAATGGGCGCCTCGAGCCGGCGCCCGAAAAGCTCCTGGCTCAGGCTCACCGAATCGAGGTCCAACTCCGGCAGAGCCCGGTGGCGAAAGCGGTAGCGCTCCAAACCAGTCGTGAGGCCCGAGCGCACGTCTTCTTCGAGGTTGATCCGGATGTGATCCGACTTTCGCCGGCCAATCGGCGTAACTTCTGGCATGAATGGGTGTTCCTTCTTGAGAAGTTATCTTACCAGCCGGAATAGGGCCTGTCAACAGGCAACGCTTTTACGTAAATCAGCGACGATAAACTGGCAAATGAAAGCGGAACGGGCTTGACAGATCAGCCCCCAAGATTACAATTGGGCTGGTCGGAAATTATCAACCTCAGGAGGATTACTCATGGCAGACACTTTTGGCGAGATCAAGGAAGTCATCGTCGAGCTGCTCAACGTGGACGAAGGCAAGGTCGTATCGGAAGCCCGGTTTCGCGAGGACCTTGAAGCGGATTCTTTGGACCTGGTTGAGCTGATTATGGCGTTCGAGGATAAATTCGGCGGTGAAATTTCCGACGAAGATGCGCAGAAGATCACCACGGTGGGCGAAGCGGTCGCATACATCGACGCCCACATGAAGTAACGCACAGATTTCTCAGATCACAGCTAACAGTTATTAACGATAAGGGTTGTTGTGCGACCGAAGCTGTACAACAACCCTTTCTTTTAATTGCTCTAAAGGGCAGGAACGCCTAACGGCTTTTAAGCAGGTCGGGGATCTCCTCCGGATGGCGGGCGACCTCAACCCCGGCGTTGCGCAGGGCTTTGATCTTCTCTTCGGCGGTTCCGGCGCCGCCCTCGATGATCGCCCCCGCATGCCCCATGCGCTTGCCGGGCGGGGCGGTCTGCCCGGCGATAAAGCTCACCACCGGTTTGGTCAGGCGGTCCAGGATGAACTCGGCCGCGCGCTCCTCGTCCGTCCCCCCGATCTCGCCGATCATGACGATCTTCTCCGTCTGCGAGTCCTCTTCGAACATCTGCAGGCAGTCGATGAAATTCGTCCCGTTGACCGGGTCGCCGCCGATGCCGACGCAGGTGCTCACCCCCATATCGACCAGCATGAGCGCATAGAGCACCTCGTAGGTGAGCGTCCCCGAACGGGACACCACGCCCACCGTGCCGGGGATGGCGATGTTGCCGGGGATGATGCCCACTTTGCACTCGCCCGGCGTCAGCAGACCGGGGCAGTTAGGGCCCACCAGCCGCACCTGCCGCTGATCAAGGTATTCACGGACACGCATCATGTCCTGCACCGGAATGCCCTCCGTGATGCATACCACCAGATCCATCCCTGAGTCTGCGGCCTCGTAGATCGCGTCCGCCGCAAAACGAGCCGGGACGAAGATCACGCTCGTGTTTGCGCCGGTGGCGTCGACCGCCATCTTGACCGAGTCAAACACCGGCACCTTGCCGCCCAGCACCCATTCGCCGCCCTTGCCGGGCGTGACGCCGGCGACCACGTTCGTGCCAAACGCGAGCATCTGCTCGGTGTGAAACAAGCCTTCATTGCCGGTGACGCCCTGAACCAGAAGCCGGGTGTGTCTATCGATTAAGATGCTCATCGCCTCAGCCTCCCGCAGCCGCCGGCGCGCCGGTCGCCACTGCCACAGCTTTTTTCGCCGCGTCGACCAGCGTCTCGGCGGTGATCATATGCGCTTCCGCCAGGATCTGGCGGCCCTCCTCGGCGTTGGTCCCCACCAGGCGGATAACCATCGGCACGCTGGTCTTGACCTCGTGCAGCGCCGCCAGGATGCCGCGCGCCACTTCGTCGCCGCGCGTGATCCCGCCAAAGATGTTGAATAAAATAGCCTTTACGTTCGGGTCAGCAAGGATGATGCGCAACGCGGCCGCCACTTTCTCCGCGCTCGCCCCGCCGCCGATGTCGAGGAAGTTCGCCGGGGAGCCGCCGAAGAGTTTGATGATATCCATGCTGGTCATCGCCAAACCCGCCCCGTTGACCATACAGCCGATGTTCCCATCCAGCTTGATGAACGAAAGTCCGTAGCGGCGCGCCTCGACCTCGGAGGGCGCTTCAACGTCCAGGTCGCGCATCTCGAAGAGCGCTGGCTGGCGGAACTGGGCGTTGTCGTCGATGAGCATCTTGCCATCGACCGCCAGGAGCTGGTTTTCGGAGGTGATCACGAGCGGGTTGATCTCCGCCAGGGTTGCATCGCAATCGACGTAGGCTTGCCACAGGCCCAGGGCGATCTGGCCGAAAAGCCGCGTGTGCTCGCGCGGCAGGTCGATCCCGCAGGCGATGTCGCGCGCCTGGTATTCGCGCAGCCCCAGCATGGGGTCGATGTGGACGCGGGCGATCTTCTCCGGGGTCAGGCGCGCCACCTCTTCGATCTCGACCCCGCCGGCGGAGGAGGCCATCATCACCGGGCGGCGGGCAGCACGATCGTTCGTGATCCCAAGATAGATCTCGGTCTCGATGTTGGCAGCCTCGTCCACAAGCACCTTGCGCACGGGCAGCCCTTTGATCTCCATCGTCAGGATCTGGCCTGCAAGTTCGCCGGCTTCGTCGGGGGTTTTTGCAAGCCGGATGCCCCCGGCCTTGCCGCGCCCGCCAACCAGCACCTGCGATTTAATCACAACGCGGCTACCCAATTCTTTTGCGATTTGCTTCGCTTCGTCTGCGGTAGCCGCCACCCGTCCCTTGGGGATCGGGATGCCGTACTTCGAAAAAATTTGTTTGGACTGGTATTCATGCAGCTTCATGCAAGCAGTCTCTCCTCATCATAAGCATCATCCCTCTTCGACTTTACAGGCCCTTTGAAAGCGGAAGACCCGCCTCAGGGTCCGCCACAGATTAGAATTTCGTACAGATTATACCATGCTGATTTAAAAAGGCTGAGCGCAGCCGAATGCTGCGCTCAGCCAGTGCTGGGGATCGTGGATTCGAACCACGGCATACAGATCCAGAGTCTGCTGTCCTACCACTAGACGAATCCCCAACGTGCGGGGCATTTTACCATGAATGGCGGGCCGCGTCAAACCCGCGGAAAGGCCGGACGCCTCGGCTAAGATAGATAGCTGTGTATGCTCTCCGCCACACGGCGCGCTTCGGCGATCGCAAAGGCCGCCAGGTGCTGTTGACCGCTGTTATCACCGGCCGCAAAGATACCCTGGCGGCTGGTCTGCCCGCTGTCTGGTTGGCAAATGATCCAGCCATGCTCATTGAGCTCCAGCCCTTTCACCTGGCGGGCAAACTCAGTATCAGGACCCCGCTCAAGCGCCAAAATCGCGGTATCCACATACAAGGTGAAGGTCGACCCTTCCACCGGTTCAGATGTTTTTATCCCGTTACGACAGCATGGGCGCATCTGCTGGCAGACCACCTGGCTCACCCTGCCTGTCTCATCTCCAACCAGGCAGAGCGGTTTGGAAAGGTGCTGGAAAACCACCCCTTCCTCGGCGCCCGCCACCTTGTCTTCAATCCGGCAAAGCATCTCCATCTCTGTGCCGGGGTAGATGCAGGTTACCTGGCTGGCGCCCAGGCGGATCGCGGCGCGGGCGCAGTCCACGGCGGCGTGCCCCCAACCGTAAACCAACACCCGGTCGCCGATCTTCAAAGGGGCTTTCCTCTCATGCGGCAGGTAAGCCGCATCCAGGTTGGTGCGCATCAAGAAATTTTCAGCGGTGTGGACACTCTCTAAGGACGAACCGGGCAAGCCGGACAGCCATTCCCGCCCCGCGCCGGTGCCCAACATGATCGCCCGGTAGCCGCGCGCGAAAAGCTCATCGATCGATACATCCACTCCCACACACACACCCGTCAGGAACTCGACGCCGATTTGCGCCAGCATATTGACTTTGCTCTCGATGATCTCCAACGGCAGGCGAAAGCGCGGGATGCTATAAGCCAGTGTGCCGCCCAGCCTGGCGCGTTTCTCGAACACGCTCACCTGGTGTCCCTTCAAAGCCAGTTGCTCGGCGACTGTCAAGCCGGCAGCGCCCGAGCCAATTACCGCCACCCGTTTTCCGTTCACTCTTGCAATCGCTGGGGGTGAGTAAAACCCAGACCGGCGTTCTTCATCGGCGACAAACGCTTCCAGCCGTCCCAGGCGCACGCTGGAACAGCGCTTTCCAACCCCGCACGAGCCGGCGCACAGAAATTCATCCGGGCATAACCGCCCGCACAAATCCGGAAAGTTACTGGTGCGGCGGTAGATGCGGGCTGCCTCTATGAAGTTGCCCTGGGAAATCTCCCACATCGCCGAAGGGATATCGTTGTGCAACGGACAGGCCAGCACGCATGCCTGTATTTCGGGGCATTGAATGCAGCGTGACGCCTCCAGACGAGCGGTCTCGGGAGTGAAACCCAGGCAAGCCTCTTCAAAGTCCCGGCTGCGCTGACCAACCGGACGGTAATCGAGGCGCGGCGGCGGCAGATATAACCTGGCGCGCCGGTCAATCTCGCGTTCCCAACTTTCTATTCGCTGATCCTCGTTCATGATGTTCCTCCTCAGCCGTTACGCTTCATCCGAGATTAAAGACCGCCGGATTGCAACCGGCGGTCTTGGTTGTAGGTTATAGCGTCGCATGAGCGCCTGGGCGCACATGCAACCACCTGGGACGAACTGCAACAATGATAGTTGTTTATTTCATTATACAGGAAAATGAGCCGCCGTTCAACTCCCTCAATAACGAG
>JADYYC010000221.1 GCA_020853835.1 Anaerolineales bacterium | reverse complement strand
TCGTGCAGTCGACCCAGCCGATGGAGACGTGGCTGTCTGTGCCGTCTGCCCAGCAAGGTTAAACCACACTAACCCAGTCAGGATTGACAAGCGGTTCATTCTATGTGATACTCTCCGTAATAATAGGATGAGCGTAAGCTCGCCAAATCTCCGCCATCCCACAGGAGAGGAGGTGTTGCCAAGATGTTAGATGATAGTAGTACCTTACTAAGCGCTGCGGTAACCCTCCTCACTGTTGAGCAATAGGGTGCCGCAGCGCTGCAAGGAGCCGCTTATTAGAGCGGCTTCTTGTCTTTATGGCGCCAATGCAATTCAAATCAAATGATCGGGACAAATCCAATGCCAAAAACAGTCGTCTCCATTATTGGAAAATCCAAGAGCGGGAAGACCACGCTCATCGAAAAGTTGATCGCCGAGCTAAAAAGGCGCGGCTATCGAGTTGGGACGATCAAGCACCATTACCATGCGGGGTTCGAGATCGACATCCCAGGCAAGGACACCTGGCGGCACGCCGAAGCGGGCAGCGACGTGGTCGTGATCGCCGCGCCGGACCGCATAGCCACGATCCGGCGCCTGGAGCGCGAGCTGGAGCTGGACGAGATCATCGCCTCGCTGCCAGAGTTAGATATCGTGATCACGGAGGGCTTCAAGCGCGCCGGCAAACCCTCCATCGAGGTGGTGCGCTCGGAGCGCGGTTTGGAGCTGGTAGCAGACCCCTCCCAGTTGATTGCAGTGGTGAGCGAGGTGGAGTTATCAACCCCGGCCCCGCTTTTCAACTGGAACGACGTAAGCGGGATCGTGGATTTCATCGAAAGCACGTTCAAGTTGAAGCAGACCTGAAATGCGCCCCGCGCCGGGGAAATTCGCGGCAAGCGGATCAGGGGCTGGGGGTGGAGGTCACCGTCGGGGTCGGCGTTGGGGGAACTACGACGCGTATCTTGAGATAGAAGGGATCTTTGAAGTTGCTGCGCGCTTCATTTGCAAGAACCCAGTCGCCGCGGTATTCGCCGGGGATAGTCGGTGCGGTCATCGCTAGAGAGATGTTGACCTCTGCCCCCGGGGGCACCACCTGACCGAGCGGCGACTCTTTGGCCGTGCCGAAAGAATTGCCACTGTAGAACCGAACCCAATAGGCTATCGTCCAGGTCGAATCGCCCACGTTCTTCATGCGCCAGGTCATTGTGAAAGTTTCGCCCGGGGCGAAGACGGTTTCATCTGGGATGGTTTGGGAGACCCACTGCGCCCGGTTATTAGCCGCCGCCCCCGGAGTAGCTGGGGTCAGCGAGACGCTTGGATTGGGGGAGGGAGTCAACTCCAGCGTCAGGGTAGGAGTGGGGGCGAGAGGGATGGTTACCGTGGGGCTGGGGATCGGGGTTTGCGAGGGCTGGCTGGCCTGCGTCTGTGAGACCTGGGCCAGCACGGTGGCGGCGACTTCGGTGCGCAAAGGGGAGAGGTCAAAGGTGGGTGTGCTGGCCGGCGTCGAGGGGGCGCAGGCGTTCAGCATGAGAAGGCCCAGGAAAACACCCAGGGCAGTGTATGCGTTTTTTAGGTTAGGCATGTCAGCATTCCTCTGGCAGCGCGGGTTGAGCGTCTGCCATGTAGCTTAAATCGATTCTGCGCTGTCTTGGGCGAATTGTCAATAGGGTTGAAGGGATATTAATTTGCGCCCGACCCGAAACAGACGGGGCGCAATGCATATAGATCAGGCGTGAAACGACTCGATCACGGGGCGGATGATCATCTTTGCGGCGATCTCGCCCATCTTTCTGGGGGAGTAGGGCATGTCATTCTCCAACCACCAGCGGATCAACATCACGAGCGAAGTCATCAGATGGCTGGCGGCCACCTCCAGAGGGATTTCTCGCTCCTGAGCGGCGGAGAACATCATGCCTATCTCTTGTTGCCCAATCTCCTGCACAGGTCTGAGCAGCGTAATGGTGTCGGTGCTGTCAAGTAGTACGCGGCACAAATCCAGGTTCTGCTCCACATATTCGAATAGTAGTTCCCCCATCGTTTCGGGCTCGGTGATGATCGAGTGTGGCATGAGCAAGTTATGAAAGTCCTGCCGCATCGTGTCCAGCACATCCACCAACAGCGCTTCTTTGTCAGGGTAATGCCGAAAGAAAGTGGTATAACCGACATCCGCCCGCTCCGTGATCTCACGGATGGTCACTTCGTCAAAGCCCTTTTCCAGCGTCAAGGCAACGAGAGCCTCCTGCAGCAGCCGCTGCGTGCGTTTGATCCTGCGGTCGATTTTTTCCATCGCCTCTCCACAGACAACTTTTATATCTTAACCCATTTTCTCTAATCTAACAATTATGAAAGAGCTATCCATCCGTCAGGTTTTTAATGTTATACTTGTGCGCTGTGTGTTATGATATATCGTATATCATAACACACAATGTATGTCACAAATTAGGTGCAAATTAATATCAGGCTGGATATTTGATGTCTCAATCTGTCGCTTTAGATGATGAGCAAGTCACCCAAGACCGGCAGTCTGGCGCAGCCCAAACGCCGGTGCTTGAGCTGCATGACTTGTACAAGAGCTATCATACCCCTGCCGGGGATATCCCGGCGTTGAAAGGGATCAATTTGCAGCTCGGCCAGGGGGAATTTGTTGCATTGATCGGGAAATCAGGCGCGGGCAAGTCCACGCTGGTGAACGTCGCCACCGGCATCGACCATCCCGACCAGGGAGAAGTCTTTGTCAATGGCAAGCCTTTTCACCTCCTGGACGAAGACCAAAGGGCGCGCTGGCGCGGGTTGAACATGGGGGTGGTGTTTCAATTCTTCCAGTTGCTGCCTTCGATCAGCCTGATCAAAAACGTGACGATGCCGATGGAGTTCTGTAACCGCTACACTCAAAAGGAGCGCACCCAACGAGCGCTCCACCTCCTTGAACAAGTTGGGCTTGCGGATCACGCCCATAAGAAACCGGCGCACATTTCGGGAGGCCAGCAGCAGCGCGTCGCAATTGCTCGGGCGCTTGCCAACGATCCCTCGATCCTCGTGGCGGATGAGCCGACCGGAAACCTCGACTCGCGCACCGCGGCCGAGATCATGGATTTGTTCAGCGACCTGGGCCAGCTTGGAAAGACCCTGTTGATCGTGACCCACGACAAGAGCATCGCCCACCGGGCCGATCGGGTGATCGAAATCGTGGATGGGGAGATCAACGGATCATGAACTTTGGAGCGCGCTGGTCTAAGATTATCCACGACATCTGGGACAACAAAACCCGTTCGCTTTTAGTGGTCTTCTCATTGGCAATCGGGGTGGCCGCGGTGGGGATGATCAGCAACGGGGTGCGCATGTTGAAGCGCGACCTTTACGGGGGGTATGCGCTGACAAACCCAGCCAGTATTAACATCTATGTCACGCCGTTCAAAAAGGAGCTCGCAAACGACGTTCGCGGGCTGCGCGAGGTCAAGCGCGCCGAGGCCCGGCGCACCCTTTCCGCATTTGTCATCGATAAAGACGGCGTGAAGCATAATCTAAAAATGATGGTGGCGGCCGATCCGGACAACATCCAGATCAACCGCTTTGACGTGCAAGAAGGCGCCGGCACACCCGGTTTACGCTCGATTTTGATCGAGCGCACCGCAGCCCAGGGGCTCAAGCTGAAAGTTGGCGACCAGATCACGGTAGAAATGAGCAGCGGAGACCGCTATCCATTGACGGTTGGCGGGATCATCCACGACATGTCCACCGAGTATTACAACCTCAGCGGCGATGCCTTCGGCTATGTCAGCATGGCCACATTGGAGTGGATGGGCGAGGCGCCGGGGTATAACCTGATCAAGCTGCAGGTGGCCGAAAACCCGACCGACCGCGCCCACGTGCTGCGGGTTGCCGGCCTGGCGCGCGACCGCGTCATCGAACCCGCAGGTTACCGTGTGCTGAGCATGTCGATCTTCAGCCCCAAGGGCATCCCCGGCGATTTCTGGGCCAAAGACCAGATCGATGGGGTGCTTTTAATCCTGCAAATTATGAGCGTTTTGGCGATCTTTCTGAGCGCCAGCCTGGTGGTGAACACAATTTCCGCGGTAATCGTCCAGCAGACCAAGCAGATCGGGATCATGCGCTCGATTGGAGCCTCACGCCGGCAAGTTGCGCTTATATATCTGGGTTACGTCTTCCTCCTGAGCGTCATCGGGCTGCTGATCGCCCTGCCGCTGGGTCTGGCGGGGGCGGGGGCGCTTTCGCAAGTCGCGGCCAGCTTTATGAATTACAACATCGGACCGCTCGACCTGCCGCTCAACCTCCTCCTGCTCCAGGCCGGGTTGGCGCTGTTGATGCCGGTCGGGGTCGCGATGTTCCCCATCCTGCGCGGCACGCGCGTTTCCGTGTACGACGCGATTTACCAGTATGGTCTGATAAGCGGAGAGGGACGGCGCGGCTGGATCGAGCGCCAGCTTGTTAAGGTGCGCAATTTCAACCCACCGGTGATGCTTTCGCTGCGAAACACTTTTCGAAATAAACCGCGCCTATCGTTCACGCTGGTCACGCTGACGATCGCCGGGGCGATGTACATCGCGGTCTTCAGCGCATACAACACAATCCAGAGCCAGATCCGAGACCTGACACGCTACATCCATTTTGACGCTTCGATCAGCATCCCCGGCGGAGCCAGCCGCCTGACCGCCGAGCGGGAGGCGTTGCGTGTTCCGGATGTCCAGGTCGCCGAAGGCTGGTCGATAACCAGCGCGTTCATCGTACAGCCAGGAGACGTTGAAAGCGATCACATTGATATCTATGGCTTGCCCGATAATACGCGCACCATCGAGCCGCGCATCGTCGCCGGGCGCTGGCTGACCCCTGCCGATACAACCCAGGTGGTCATCAACGAAGACCTGCTTTCGAGAGAACCCGGCATTCAAGTCGGGAGCAAAATCCCGGTCAAGATCAACCAACAAACCCGTGAGTTGGAAGTGGTCGGAATCGTGTCGAAGCACATGACAGGACCGCGCATCTATATGAATGAGAGGCAGGTTTCGAAATATACCAACCGCCAAAACCAGGTGGACATGGTGCGGGTTCTGGCGACGCCCGACACACTGGGCAGCGTCCGACGACAAAACCAGATCAGCCAGGAGCTGGAAAAGCGTTTTGACGACGCCAAACTGAGCCAGATGGGGGGACAGACCCGCGACGAAATCTTCTCCGCGATGACCAGCGCGTTCACGATCCTGCTCGTCATCCTGGTGATCGTGGCGCTGATCCTGGTGGTTATCGGCGGCCTGGGGCTGACGGGGACCATGGGTCTGAACGTGCTCGAGCGCACGCGCGAAATCGGCGTGCTGCGCGCCGTCGGGGCCTCCCACTTCTCCGTCCGCCAGGTCGTCGTGGTCGAGGGGATCACCGTAGCCCTAATCAGTTGGGCGATCAGCGCATTGCTTTCATACCCGGTTGGAAAGCTGCTTGCGGACGCGTTGGTCCGGGCCACGCTGGGCACGCCGGCGGCCTTCCAATTTTCAGCGTTGGGCCTGTTTTCTTGGATGCTGGTGGTGACCCTGATCGGGGTCTTTTCCAGCCTGGCGCCGGCGCGCGACGCAGCCCGCCTCACGGTGCGGGAGGTGCTGAGTTATGAATAAAGCG
>JADYYC010000220.1 GCA_020853835.1 Anaerolineales bacterium | reverse complement strand
CTAAAAGGCGATGTGATCCTCGAGTATGTGGTCGATGAAGAGCGAACCGGCCTGGGCACCCTGGCCTGCGTGGAGCGCGGCTACAAGGCCGATGCGGGCATATGCTGTGAGACCAGCGATCTGGAAGTGATGCCAGCCTGCATTGGGAGAATGTGGTTCACGGTCAAGCTCAAGGGCAAGCCCACCGGCATTGCCGCCCGCTGGGAAGGCGTGAGCTCGATCGAGAAAGCCTACAAGGTCATCCAGGCGGTGGAAGACCTGGAGAAGATCCGCATCCATGATCTGCACCACCCGCTCTATCCGGATAACCGCGGCGCGCTGCCTTGCGCAGTGACGATGATCCAGGCCGGCTCCTTTCCAAGCACCGCGCCCGAGGACGCCGTTATGCGCGGCAGCCTGGGGTTGATGCCTTACGAGGATCCGGAGGAAACCAAACAGCAGCTCATCGACCAGATAGACCTGGTCTGCAAGGCGGATCCCTGGCTGCGCGACCACCCGCCGTTTATCACCACGGAAGGCGGATATGTTGCCGCAGGCGCAGAGATCCCCACGGATCACCCCATCGTGCAAACGATGAAAGAGAGTTATCAAATGACGGTTGGCAAGCCGCCGGTGATCAGCGGGAGGATGGGCGCGGCTGACACGCGCTTCCTGGTGCGCAGCGGGCAAACCCCGACCGTGATCTTTGGCCCCGGCGTGACCGCCCAGATGCACGCCATGAACGAGAACGTGCCAGTGGACCACCTGATCACCGCCACGAAAGTGATTGCGCTGACCATTTTGAGCTGGTGTAATGGAGAGGCAGGTAGTCCTGGATAAACCGGGATAACCATGCACTTTGCCAAATTTCTCGCCTTCCCCGCTTTTGCGAAACCGAGCCTGGAAAATTAACTTGACTCTCCAATCTTATTACTGTATGATGTAATCGATTACCGCAATCGATTTCCAGGCCGTCATAACATCTTCCTTTCAATCATACGCACAGAAATCTCTTATCCTTCATGTCCTGACAAGGGTGTCTGATGGTTCGCATAAAGGATGTCGCCCAGTTAGCTAACGTTTCTTCGGCCACGGTTTCGCGCGTGTTATCAAACAAGGGACAAATTCGCGAAAGCACCCGAGAAAAAGTTCTGGAGGCAATCAACACTCTGGGTTATAAGCCCAGCCGGGTCGCTAGAAGTCTGCGCGTCAGGTCGTCTCAGATCATCGGGCTGATCATTTCGGATATTCAAAACCCATTTTTCACCTCCCTGGTCCGCGCTGTGGAAGACGTGGCGCACCAGAATGGATACGCCATCTTTCTTTGCAACTCCGATGAGCATATCGAAAAGGAAGCGTTGTACATTGACTTGATGATTGCAGAGCAGGTGGCTGGAGTCATCATCACAACCACCCAAGAGGCTGGCAGTCCGTGTAAAAAGCTGCTGCCGGCGAATATCCCCCTGGTTTCGATAGACCGCCGCGTGTTCGATTGCGAGGTCGACACGGTCGTCCTCGACAACGTGCGCGGCGCTTATGAGGTGGTGAACCACTTGATTGGCTTTGGCCACGAGAGGATCGGGGTAATTATCGGAAGCCAGACCATGACAACCGGCCGAGAACGATACGAAGGCTACCTGTCGGCGCTGACAGAGCACGGCATTCAGCCCGAACCTGCGCTGATCAGGTTTGGGCCTCCCACCTCGAAAACCGGTTATGAGATGGCGAACGCCTTGCTCTCCCTGGACCCGCCGCCCACGGCAATTTTTACCGGTAACAATTTGATCACGATCGGGGCGCTACACGCCATCCAAGAGAAAAACCTGGCGATCCCCGACGATATCAGCCTGGTTGCGTTCGATGACCCGGAATGGGCATCGATCATCCGGCCGCGTTTGACGGTTGTCGCTCAACCCACTTACGAACTGGGGCGGATTGCAGCCACCTTAGTATTGAAACGCATCAAAGATGCCGGCGATCCTTGCGAAACGGTGGTATTGCCGCCCGAGGTCAGGATCAGAGAATCGGTTAAAAGAGTCACAATATCATAATTTCTGAAAGGAAAGCTTCTATGAAACCATATCACATACCTGATATTCCTGACGCCCCAGCCGCCGAGCCTGGGGCAGTGTACCTCGTCGCCAGTGGAGACCTTCGTCTATCTGCAAACCAGGTTTGCTGGCCCGCCCAGAAAGATATGGAAGAAAGCATTATCACCGCTTTCAACCGCGAAGGGTATAAAGTCATTCGCGCTCACCCGTATGATCCAGAATTGGAGCATGGGTTCATCTGGAGCCAGCGCATGGGGATGGATGTGTTCCAGAAGATCCCACCCAATGCCCCGCTGATCGTCGCAGTGGCCGTTTGGCAATACAGTTACCATGTCCTGGCGGGCTTGCGCGATCATGAGGGGCCGATCCTGACCATCGCCAACTGGAGCGGTCAATGGCCGGGGCTGGTGGGCTTGCTCAACTTGAACGGCTGCTTGACCAAAATGGGCGTCTCCTACAGCACCATCTGGAGCGAAGACTTCACGGACCAGTTCTTCATCGATGGCATTCGCAACTGGTTGAAAAACGGCGAGATCATCCACGATACCAGCCACGTGCGCGAGTTGGACGTTCTAAAACTGCCCCAAAGGGAGTTGGAGCTTGGCGCCGCCCTGGCAGAACAATTGAAGGCCCAGAAAGCCATCCTGGGTATTTTCGACGAAGGCTGCATGGGGATGTACAATGCCATCATCGATGACGAGCTTCTGAACGCTTGCGGGATCTACAAAGAGCGCCTCAGCCAGTCTGCCCTGGTCGCCGCGATGCGGGACGTGAGCGATGATGAGGCAAAAGCGGCCCGCCAGTGGCTGGATAGCCGCGGGATGCAATTCAAAACGGGCG
>JADYYC010000219.1 GCA_020853835.1 Anaerolineales bacterium | reverse complement strand
TTTTTTTGAAGGAAGGAAAATACTATGATGCGATTTGATCGGTTCACCGAGCGCGCTCAAGAAGCCGCTCAGCGCGCAGCCGAGATCATCCAGCGTTATGGACATAACCAGATTGATACCGAACATATTCTGCTGGCGCTGATCGAGCAGCCGCAAGGTGTGATTACACAGATTTTAGAGACTTTAAAGGTTGATACGAACGCGCTGACCGAGCGCCTGGACTATATCCTGCGCACCAGCCCCAAGGCCAACATCTTTGGCGGCGGCGCGGGCCAGATTTTCATCACCCCTCGCGTCAAGCGTATCATCGACCTGGCAAACGAAGAAGCCAATCGATTGAAGGACGAGTACATCTCGACCGAACATATCTTTTTGGCGATCATGAGCGAGCGCAGCACGCCTGCCGCCCGGCTCCTGGAAGGGGCGGGCGTCACGCGCGATCGCGTTTACGAAGCTATCCAGCAGATCCGCGGTGGACAGCGCGTGACCGACCCCCAGGCCGAGACGCGCTACCGCACCCTGGAGCGGTTTTCGCGTGACCTGACCCAGATGTCCCGCGAAGGCAAGCTCGACCCCGTTATCGGGAGGGACACGGAAATTCTGCGCGTGATCCAGATTCTTTGCCGCCGCACCAAGAATAACCCCGTGCTGATCGGCGAAGCCGGCGTTGGCAAGACCGCCATCGTCGAGGGGCTGGCGCAGAAGATAGCCTCCAACGACGTCCCCGAGATCCTTTCCGGCAAGCGCGTCCTCGCCCTTGACCTGGGCGCGATGATCGCCGGCTCGCGCTTCCGCGGCGAGTTCGAGGAACGCCTCAAGGCTGTAGTGGAAGAAATCCAGCGCGCCGAAGGAGAGGTCATCCTCTTCATCGACGAGCTGCACACCGTCGTGGGCGCTGGCGCTGCCCAGGGCGCGATGGATGCTTCGAACATGCTCAAACCCGCCCTTGCACGGGGCGAGCTGCAATGTATCGGAGCCACCACGCTGGACGAGTATCACAAATACATCGAGAAAGACGCCGCCCTCGAGCGCCGTTTCGCGCCCGTTTTCGTGGAAGAACCGAGCATTGAAGAGACCATCCAGATGCTCTACGGGCTGCGCGACCGCTACGAGGCTCACCACAAGGTGCGCTTCTCCGACCAGGCTCTCGTGGACGCGGCGCGGCTCTCTTCACGCTACGTCACCGACCGCTACCTGCCCGATAAGGCCATCGACCTGATCGACGAGGCCGCAGCTAAGTTGCGCGTCCTGCTTTACTCCTTGCCCGCCGATCTGAAGGATATGAAAACAGAGATCGACCGCCTCTCGGCGGAAGAAGAACAGGCGGGACAGGAGCGCGATTACGAGCGCGCCGCGCAGAAGAAATCCGAGCGCCTGCGCCTGGAGGGCGAGTTCGTGGAGCGGCGCGATCAATGGGAATCCGAGCACCAGTTGGACGAACTGGTCGATTCGGACGATATCGCCGAGGTGGTCGCACAGTGGACCGGCATTCCCATGACACAAATGATGGAGACCGAAGCCGAAAAGCTGCTAAAAATGGAAGAGCGGCTGCACGAGCGCATCATCGGGCAGGACGAGGCCATCCAGGCTATCTCCGATGCCATCCGCCGGGCGCGCTCCGGCATGAAGGACCCGCGCCGTCCGATTGGCTCGTTCATCTTTATCGGCCCGTCAGGGGTCGGCAAGACCGAGCTGGCTAAAGCCTTGACCTGGTTCATGTTCGACGACGAGGACGCCCTGGTGCGCATCGACATGAGCGAGTACCGCGAGCAGCACACCGTCTCACGGCTGTTCGGTGCGCCCCCCGGCTATGTTGGCTATGAAGAGGGTGGTCAGCTCACCGAATCGGTCCGCCGCCGCCCCTACCGGGTCATCCTGTTCGATGAGATCGAGAAAGCCCACCCCGAGGTCTGGAACGCCCTCTTGCAGATCCTTGACGACGGGCGGTTGACCGACGGTCAGGGTCGCACGGTGGATTTTCGCAACAGCGTCCTGATCATGACCAGCAATCTGGGGACAGAGTACGTCCGCCATTCGGGGAGCCTGGGCTTCCTCCAGAACCGCGGCGACGACGAAGAGCGTCAGGAGCACGAGAAGATCGAGAAGGCCCTCAAGGGTACCTTCCGGCCCGAGTTTCTGAACCGCATCGATGAGATCATCACCTTCTCGCCGCTGACCCTCGAGCAGATGGGCAGCATTGTCGATCTCCAGATGAAAGAAGTCCAGGAGCGCATGTTGGAGCGCGGCTTACGCGTTGAACTCACGCCGGCTGCGCGTGACTGGCTCGCCAGCGAGGGTTTCGACCCCGCTTTCGGGGCGCGCCCGCTGCGGCGCGCGCTGCAAAAGCACGTCGAAAGCCCGCTGTCTGTCAGCCTCTTGGGCGGGCAGTTCTCCGAAGGCGACACGATCATTGTCGACGTGGACGAAGCGACCAACAAGCTCGTCTTCCGCCAGATCGGGCAGGGCATCCCGGCTGAAGAGCTGGATCACGTGGACGCGCGCAACTGATCCAACATAAATGACGTACAAAGGCGTTGGAAGCCGTTTTAGGCTCCAACGCCTTTTCATTACTCCAGTACTAATGACTTTGTAAGCTTTCCCCGCCTATAATTTTTGTTATGTCCAGGGAAAGGAAACCTCTTATAATCTTACCCATGAGTGGTATTGTCCTGTGCTTGAACGAGGTAAATATGCCGCGTGAGAGCCTGCACGTCGCCTGCCCGCGCTGCGGCGGAAAATCGATCCGGAGGTGGGGCTCGGACACGCGCAACATATACGATACCCGTCCGATCAACGCCGTCGTATTCCGTTTCTTCTGCGTCGATTGCAACCGCACCTTTCGCTATTACCCGCAGGGCGTCGACCGCTCGCAGCTCTCGCTGCGCATCCGCCGTCTTGCGGCGTTGTTATGGCTGATGGAAGTCAGCACGCGCGATGTGGAGGACATCTTTGACACGCTGGGCGTGAGCATCAACCGCATGACCGTCTGGCGCGAAGGTCAGAAGCTGATCGAAGACCTGTCTCAGCAGAAATTGCTCAGCCCCGACCACCGCTACACGATCATCCGCCTGGAACCTGGCGACGAGCTGACCCTCAATGGGCTTTCCTTATCGATTTGCCTGGATTCGTCTGTGATCGCGGTGCTTGGCAACGTGCTCGCGGGAAATCGCGACGCTATGATCGCCTGGTTGAAGGCGGTGCTGGCCGACCTGGAAATCGAGATCCGCGATTTGAGCGAGTTCGACCTCAGCACCCGCGAGCTGATCCACCTCACGCAGTAGTGGATTTATTTTCAATTTATTAGAACAGCCCGCTGTTTGTTCAGGCGGGCTGTTCGTCGCTTAACATCCTAAAACAAATGTGCTATAATTGGCGCTGTTCTATTTCAAGGTTTGATCCCACATTGTATAATCTGATCGCCTGAATCTAAATTGACTGTTCGATCATTATTGAAGGACTGAAGCGCTATGTCCCAAAACGTTATTCGCGTCGTTGGCGCGCGTGAGCACAATCTCAAGAATATTACTGTTGAAATCCCGCGCGACAAGCTGGTCGTCATCACCGGCCTGTCCGGCTCGGGTAAGTCTTCCCTGGCTTTCGATACGATTTTTGCTGAAGGACAGCGCCGCTATGTTGAATCGCTCTCGGCCTATGCGCGCCAGTTCCTCGGTCAGATGGAAAAACCGGATGTCGATTACATCGAGGGGCTCTCGCCCGCCGTCTCGATCGATCAGAAAGGCGCTTCGCACAACCCCCGCTCCACTGTCGGGACGGTGACCGAGATCTACGATTACCTGCGCCTGCTCTTTGCGCGCGCCGGCATCCCGCACTGCCCTGTCTGTGGGCGTGAAGTCGCCCGCCAGTCTGCCCAGGAGATCGTGGAAGCCATCGAGCGCCTGCCGCAGGGCGCCCGCCTGCTGATCCTGGCGCCGCTCGTGCGTGGGCGCAAGGGCACCCACCAGGCGGTCTTGGAAGAGATCCGCAAGGCGGGTTTTGTGCGCGCCCGCGTCGATGGCGAGGTGTTCGACCTGGAAGACGAAATCCCCATGGACCGCTATAAGATCCACACCATCGAGGCCGTCGTCGACCGCCTCGTCATCCAGTCTTACCCCGATGAAAAAGAGGCCGAAGCGGCCCGCTCGCGGCTGACCGACTCGGTCGAAACTGCTCTCAAGTTTGGCGAAGGGTACCTCACCCTGCACTGGCTCAACCCGCCGGACGAAACGCCCCGCGGCCTTCCCGGGCTCGAGCCGGACGCCACCGGCGACGGGGATGAGCCGCGCCCGCCCGCCGGCCGCGACCTGCACTTCTCCGAACACTTGGCCTGCCCCGAACATGGCTCGGTGCTGCCCGAGATCGAGCCGCGCACCTTCTCCTTCAACACCCCCCACGGCGCCTGCCCCGATTGCCAGGGGCTGGGCGGCAAACTCGAGATCGACCCCGACCTGCTGA
>JADYYC010000218.1 GCA_020853835.1 Anaerolineales bacterium | reverse complement strand
GCTGGAAATCATCTAGCGCATGGCCTGCGTTTGGCTGATTTGATGGCATAGCCAGGCAGTCGCACCCGCTGGATGCCATCAAACATGCGTGTTTTTCTCTTGTTTACCAATTTTGGAACGGTCACATCGGGCCGCCAGAGCGTTTATCAGCCGCCGCCGGCGTGCGCCGCGGCAAGCCCGATTTTGTCCTTTGACCGATCCCGCATCATGACATAAAATGTGTGCATGCGCGAATGGAACCTGAAGGCCGGCGACCCGCTCTCTCTCACCCTGGCATGCGATGCAAGGTTGGTTCCAACCGACTACGTCGACGACCAGATCTGGGAATTGCAGCTCGGCGGCGGGACGCCCCCGGCGCTCAGCCTGGACACCACCTACGGCTTGCGCGCCAAATCGGCGCGCATTTCGCTCCGCTTTGGCGAGGGCGACCAGCTCCGCCACGACCCGGCGGAGTTCGCCCGCCCGCCCGAGGCGCGCCAGGTCTTCCCCAACTTCGCCAGCCTGTCGTTTGCGCCCTTCGAAGACCTTGACGTCGTGGCGGAGTTCTGGGTTCCGCACTCGCACGCGGTGGCGGGGCGGGTGCAGATCACCAACAACGCCCGCTTTGAGCGCAAAATCCTGCCCGAAGTGGTCGAGCAGCTTGCGCCGGTCGACGGGCAGCGCATGTCGCCCTTCGAGATGTCTGCCGCTACGCTGCTGAGCGGGCTGACGAGCGGGCTGGAGCCGGTGCTGTTCCTCACCGGCGGCGCCAAAGCCGGGTCGGGGCCATATCCCTCGCTGCAACTGACCATGCAGCTCAGCCCGGGGGAGCAGCGCGTCTTCACCTGGGTGCAGGCGGCGCTGGCGGGACGGGACGCCTCCTTCGAGATGGCGCGCGACCTGGCAGCCCAGAACTGGGAGGCGGTCAAATCCAGGATCGAGATGCTCAACGCGGGGCACGTGGAGGTCTTTAGCGGCGAGCCGGCCTGGGACGCGGCGCTGATGCTGGCGCAAAAACAGGCCGCGGGTCTGTTCGTGGGCCCCATGCCCGCCCTCCCCCACGCCTCGGTCGTTTCCTCGCGCCAGCCCGACCAGGGCTTCTCGCTGCGCGGGGACGGGTCGGATTACAACCACCTGTGGAACGGGCAGAGCGCCTTCGAGGCAGACTACCTGGCTAAAATCCTGCTGCCGGCCGCGCCCGAGCTCGTGAAGGGCTTGCTGCTGAACTTCCTCTCCGTCCAGGCCGAGAACGGCGAGATCGACTGGAAGCCGGGCCCCGCCGGACAGCGCGGCGGGCTGCTCTGCCCGCCCCTGCTGGCGGGGCTCGCCTGGAAGGTGTATCAACAAACCGAAGACCGGACCTTTTTGGAAGAGGCGTTCGACCCGCTCCTGCGCTTTTTCAAGAGCTGGTTCAGCCCCGCTCACGACCGCGACCGCGACGGCCTCCCCGAGCTGGATCACCCGCTGCAGGCGGGGCTGGACTATCACCCCGTCTATTCGCGCTGGCAGCAGACCTCGGCGGGGGTGGACATCAGCGCCACCGAAGGCCCGGCCTTGTGCTCGATGCTCTACGGGGAATGCCAGCGCCTGATCGAGATCGCCCGGGCGCTCGAGCGCCCCGCCAGCGTAGACGGCTTGCAGGAAGCCGCGGACCGCCTGCAGGCCGCCGTGGAAGCCGCCTGGGACGAGAGCTCGGCCAATTATTACGACTGGGACCGCGACACGCACCAGAGCCCCTGGGGGCAGGAGCTCTACGCCGGCAAGGGGTCTGGCACGTTCTTCGTCCGGGCGGATTACGACCCGCCAGCGCGCCTGCTCATCGAAATTCGCACCGACGAGACGCTGCGCCGCCACCCGCTCATCTTCGTGCACGGCAGGAGCGCCTCGGGCAACCACCGCGTCGAGCGCATCGAGGACGACCAGTTCCGCTGGATGCCCGGGCTGGGGCAGCTCACGGGCAGGTACGTCTATTCGCGCCTGGAGCGCCTGGAGATCAGCGGGCTGGGCGCCGAGGACACCTTCCAAGTGCGGAGCCTGGGGTTCCGCTCGCCAGACCTGACCCAGCTTGCGCCGCTGTGGGCGGGCATCCCCAGCCCCGAGCGGGCCGAGAAGATGCTCGAAGAGACGCTCGCCTCGCCGGCCATGTACTGGCGCGAATTCGGGCTGCCCTTCTCGCCCCAGCCGGGCGAATACGCCGATCAGCAGCACTGCTGGAGCGTCAACCTGCCCTGGAACGTGATGATCGCCGAGGGCATGCTGCGCTACGGCTTCCGCCCGCAGGCCGCCGAGCTCTTTGCGCGCTGGATGGCCGCCATCGTGAATTCGCTCAAGAAAGAGCACGCGTTTCGCCGCAGCTTCCACGCCGAGACCGGGCAGGGCAGCGGCGAGTTCAACGCCCTGAGCGGGCTGGCGCCCCTGGGCCTGTTCCTGGACGTGCTGGGGGTGCGCCTGGTCTCTTCCAAAAAGGTGGGATTAGCCGGGTTTAACCCTTTTCCGTGGCCAGTTACGGTAAAATATCGGGGCATGACAGTCTTGCGCCAGAAGGACAAGACCATCGTGATCTTCCCGGACAACCAGACCGTCACCGTGACCGACCCGGAACCGCGCCTGGTGTCGCTCGAAATCCAGTGACGGCGATTCGAGATCTGATAAGGAGGTGGAAATGGAAACAGCAGTCATCAACCGGTTGATCACCGTGGTGCTCCAGATCCAGGACATCGACGCCGCGACAAACGCCCTGAACAAGATCGGCCTGTCTGTGACGCACCTCTCCAGCACGGGGGGGTTTTTGGGCGGGCGCAACGTCACGCTGCTCATCGGGCTGGCCGAAGGCCAGGAGGCCGAAGTGGTGCGCGTCCTGCGCAAGACCTGCCGCCGCCGGGTGGAATACGTCACGACCTCGCTCGAAGGCGCGCCCTTTTACCTCCCGCTTTCCACCCCGATCCCGGTGGGCGGGGCGACCATCTTCACGCTGGCAGTCGAACGCTATGAGGTCTTCTGATGAAACTGATTATCACCATTATCAGCGACGATGACAACGATCCGGTCTCACACGCCCTGATCAGCGCCAACTTCCGGGTGACCCACATCGCCTCGACGGGCGGGTTTTTGCACAAAGGCTCGAGCACGCTCATGATCGGCGTAAGCGACGAGCGCGTCGATCAGGCGATCGAGATCATCCGCGCCAGCACCGCGCCGGTGAACGACCCGATGCTCAAGCGCGCCACGATTTTCGTCATCAACGTCGAGAACTTTACTCAGATTTGAGCGATCTACTCGTGGAATTCTTCCACCTGGTAAACCTGCACGCGCAGTTTGCGCCCACGCCATAGACCGGGGGCAGCCCCCATCTTGTAACACAGATGATCCAGAAATTCCTCCGCCCGGGGCAGTTTTTCCCACACCTGGGGCAGGAAGGTAGCCCGGCGCCAGCCGTCGAAGATCGTGACCCCGTCGATCTGGGGCCGCAGGCGCCTGACCAGGTCCTCGGGCGTATCATAGGCCAGGTCTTCGGGCTGGGTCAGGCGCGAGATTTCGATCCGCATGCGCGCCGCCTCGTCGGGGCGCAGGGGCGGGAAGCGCGGGTCTTGCGTTGCTGCGGCGACGCCATGTTCGATCACGTCGTCAACCAGCGGTTGGTAAGCCTCGAGCGCGCCGACGCAGCCGCGCAGCTCGCCCTCCAGGGTGATCGTGACAAAAGCGGCCCCCGGCCCGAGCAGCGTTTCGGAAAGGTTCTCGCGCTCCAGCGTCACCTCGGGCGCCCCGCACACGCGCGCTTCGATGGCCTCCCGGGCTATCTTTAGCAGAAAGCGCTTCTCATCCTCGGTTAATTTATCCTGCATCTCTCACCCCGCCCGGCTCAGGAGCCGTCCAGCCGGCGGTACCCCCGCCTGTGATACACGAGTGGGTTGACGTCGCGCACCGCCGCCGTCCCGATCACCAACCCCAGGAACAACGTGCTCCCGCCGATATCGACGGCTTGTTTGACCTCGCAGTCCAGGAAGGCCAGCCCGCCGCAGATCAGGGGCGAACCGGTGACGAGGTCGAACGTCTCCAGCCCCTCGAAACGGTCGGCGTCGTCGGCCACCTGGCCGG
>JADYYC010000217.1 GCA_020853835.1 Anaerolineales bacterium | reverse complement strand
TCAGCCCCGCCGCCAGCAGCGGGTAGTATTCCCCCACCGGCCCCGCCGCCCAGCTCCAGGCCGCCAGCAGCCGCTGGAGCGAACCCTCCCGCTCCGATCCCTGGTAAAGGACGAACGTCTCCGGCAGGTCCAACCCGGCGAGCGCCCGCCCGTCTGGCGAAGCGGCGGCGGTCAGGAACTCCGGATGTACTACAGGCGGCAGGCTCACCCGCCGGGACGCCCCCAGTGCAGGGCGGGGCATCCCCGCCAGGTCTTCCGGCCAGAAGAGCGCCGCCGCGCGCGCCAGCCCGCCCTCTCCCAGCGCCTCGCGCAACCGTCCGGCAAGGCCGCGCCGCTTTGGCCCCTGTCCGGGGGCGCGCGCGGCCCGCTCGTGGTCCGCCGGGCTGTAGACGCGCCGCGGCCTGCCAATCAGCGCCGCCGCGCTGAAGGTGTGGACCAGGTCCGCCCCGAGCTTGTTTGCCATGCTGCCCAGCCGGCGCTGTTCCCAATCGAGCCGTCCGGCGGGGGTGTCCGGGACGGCGGTCTGCTCGGCTCCGCAACCCTGTGGCAGCGGGTAGAACGCGGGCGCCGGCAGCGCCACCCGCGCCCCGACCTCTTTTGGATGGGCCGTCAGCAGCGTCAGCAGGTGCAGCGCGGCCGGACTGTTTGGCCGGTAAGCCAGGTCCCACCCATCGTAGAGCACTTTCGCCATCAGGAACCGCTCTCTGATCCAGCCCCAGTCCCGGCTCCGGGCAGCTTGTTCTCCAGGCGCTTGAGGAAGCGTTCCACGTCGATCACGTAGCGCTGGTGGGCGCCCTGTCCGATCAACTCGACCTCGTCCCAGGCTTCCACCTTGAAATCTACGCGGCGCCCCTCCACGCCGGTCACCTCGCAGGCCACCCGCACCTCAACCCCCACGGGCGTGGCAGCCAGGTGGCGCACGTCCACGTGCACGCCCACGCTCGATATGCCCGGCGGCAGGCGCGGCTGGATCAGCCCGGTCGCCGTCCGCTCCATAAAACCGATCATGCTGGGCGTCGCCAGCACGCGCAGCGACCCGCTCCCCACGTGTCCAGCCGTGAAGCGCTCCTCGACCAGGAAGGTCTGTTCGCCTTTCATCCCAACTTCGATTGGATAATCTGTTTCCACATTGGCCTCCGAAAAATTTATGAGAACCATCCCGCGTTAAGCGGCGCTCCACCAGTCCTGGCCCTCTACCAGCCCCAGCGCCGTCAGCCGCGCCCGGATCAGTTCCCGGGCGCCGCGCGCTCCCACCGCGGCCAGCAGCGCGGGGTTGGACTGGCTCTCCCAGAGCCGGGGCAGTTCCGCGGGCTCAAAGACCGGCCGCCCGTGGCGCGTCCGCCCGATTTTTGCCGGGTCGATATCGATGTACGCGGTCAGCGGGACGCCCTGGCGGATGAGCTGGCGGCCCAGCCGCCGCCCGACCATCCCCGCCCCCCACAGGATCACGCCGTCGCGCCCGGCCAGCGGACCGCGCTTGAGGTGGAACGCCTTCGCCCGCAGGAAGTTCTCCAGCGAATAGCGCCCGTCCGTGCGCGTCAGGCGCTCCGGGCGCTCGCGCCATTCTAAC
Source organism: Anaerolineales bacterium (assembly GCA_020853835.1). Classification (GTDB taxonomy): domain Bacteria; phylum Chloroflexota; class Anaerolineae; order Anaerolineales; family UBA4823; genus UTCFX2. The sequence continues at coordinate 2,804 of JADYYC010000217.1, read as the reverse complement.
AAAGTCTTGCCCAGCTTGGCAAAGCGCCCCCCCGCCAGGTAAAGCCGCAGCCACAGGTCATAGTCTTCCGCCCAGCCGTGGTCTTGGTAGCCGCCGGCCCGCAAAACCGCCTCCCGCCGGAAGGTCACGCTCGGGTGGGGCAGCGGGCTTTCCACGAACATCTCGCGGCGGATTTGTTCGTCGGTGAGGAGCGCATTGAGCCAGTCGATGTAGATGCGAAACCCCTCCCGCACCTGCTCCGCCGGGAAACCCGCCACCCGGCAGCTCACCAGGTCGACCTCGGGGTGGGCGTCCAGAAAAGCCGCCTGAAGTTGCAGCCGCTCCGGATGTGCGCGGTCATCCGCATCCATGCGCGCCACGTAAGCTGCCCGGCAGGCCTCCAACCCGGCGTTCAGGGCTGCGACGATCCCGGCGTGCTCGATGCGCATGACCCGCAGCCGCGGCTCGCGCCGCGCCCATGCCTCCAGCCTTTCCGGGGTCGCGTCCGTAGACCCGTCGTCCACGCACACGATCTCGAAATCCGTATAGGTCTGGCGGGCCAGGCTTTCTAAAGCCTCGTCGAGCGTCTGCGCCGCGTTATAACAGGGCATCAAGACCGATACGCGTGGCATGCGCCGATTGTACTCGAAAGCCAGGCTCAGAGATTTCTCAACCCGACTTTTGAGTGGCCGTGATAGATTGGTAGTTCATGATTGGCCGGATGACCTGTGTCCAGCCTCGAGAAATTCAACTTTCAGCCTGAAAATATTCTTCGAAAACCCCCAACACCCCCCGGCGATACAGGATGACCGCGACGATAATCATCGTCAATGCCAGCGCGAGATTGGCAAGCAACTGGTTTTGAATCACAACGAAGTACGAAAACGCCGAAGCGGAGTTGTTCATCACGATATGAGCGAAGGACGCGATCCACACGCTGCGCGTTTTGACATACACGTACGCCAGATAGATGAACGCACAAAGTGAGCCAATACCAAGCGCGCTGAAATTCAGTATCGATTCACCGAAAGAAAAGTCGATCTTCTGTGGAATGATCAACGACAGCGGTAAATGCCAGGCGTACCAGATCAGCCCGCCGATCAAAATCCCGACCCAGGGCTTGATCTGATACAACGCGGGGAACATGAAGCCGCGATGACCGAACTCCTCGCCAAAGCCCGTGATCAGTCCGGGCAGGATGTTGAAGACGGTCAACCCGCCGATGAAGTAAGCCAGCAACATCATCTGCGGTGTGAAGCCGGACGGCAAGCTTGCTTCCATGTCCTGACCGGCGCTGGAAAACTGCGCCGAGAGCCGGTTCAAGAACTCCTGTCCGGTGAAATCCCAGCGGATCGCGCCGAAGAGCGTAAAGAAAGCGAATGACAGCGCGGTGATTCCCAGCGAGACCAGCCAGAATTTGCCGTAGTCGCGGAGGCGCCCCAGGCGCAGGTTAGCATCTTCGAATTTCTTCTCGTAGAAGAACAGCCGCGTGACGAGCGCGGCGATGGCGGGCGTGAGCATATATGCCTGCGCGAGGTACGCTCCTTGCTCGCCCATCATCTTTGCGCCGACGATGAACGCCGTGCAAAGCATTATCAAGATGATGAAGTAAGCGCTCAGTGACTTATATCGCATGCGTCAATTCTACCATATTAGTCTTCCCGCCGATCGGAAAGATTGGACGTAGCGCTCGCCCGCCAGGGTCAGATCGTCCCGAAACGCGTGAAAATTTACCCCCTCTACAAGTCTTTTTCAAACTACAATTGAGCAAGACACGCCATGCAGCCTCTCTCCCGCGATCAGGTTTGCCTCACCGACGGGGTGATCACCCTCCACCCGGTTCGTTTGGAACACGCCGAAGGGTTCGTCGCCGCCATCAACGAATCGCTGGCCGAGCTGCGCCCCTGGATGTCCTTCGCCCAGGCGCCGGCGACCCTGCCGGGCATCCGCGACTGGATCGAGGACCAGCCCGCCCTCTGGGAGCGCGGCCTCAATTACGCCTTCGCGGTCCTGGAAGCAGGAGCCGCAGATGAGGAGCCCGTCCTGTTGGGCGGGTGCGGGTTTAACTTCGTCCACCCGGTTCACCGCCTGGCCAACCTGATCTATTGGGTGCGCACCTCCCGCTGTGGCGAGGGGATCGCGACGCGCCTCATCCCGCTGCTGGCGGGCTTCGGGTTTCGCTCGCTGGGCCTGAACCGGATCGAGATCGTGGTCGCGGCCGGCAACCACGCCAGCCTGCGCGTCGCCGAGAAAGCCGGCGCCCTGCGCGAGGGGCTGATGCGCAACCGCATCCTGCTCGGCGATACCCTCCAGGAAGCCATCATGCACTCGCTGATCCCGGGCGACCTGGGCCTGGGGCGGGAATAACCGGCTCATCGAGAAGGCCGGATCCTGCGAAATCTAATATAATAAACATACACCTTCTGAACCGTTCCAAATCGCGGCATCAGACCTGGAAGGACCCCGCCCATGGAACAAATGATCTTAAGTGGCTGCGCTGGTCGGGGCGGCAATCCAGTTTGGCCCCTTCTGAGTTACGCCGCGCCCCGCCGCTGAAATTGCGCGCACCTTCAAATAGAGATATACTGCCAGGCGTAAACGCCTGTTTTATCAGACCGATCAAACCAAACGTTCAATTCATACGACAAGGAGGTAGCTGTGAGCAGCAAAGTCACCTGGCTCGGCCATTCGGCCCTCGCAATCGAAACCGGGGGGTACAAACTCCTCGTGGACCCCTTCCTGCACGATAACCCACTCGCGGCGGCAGACCCCGGCAGGGTGCAAGCCGATTTCATCCTGCTCTCGCACGGGCATTTTGACCACGT
>JADYYC010000216.1 GCA_020853835.1 Anaerolineales bacterium | reverse complement strand
TCCTGCGCCCCCTCCGCGTGGCGGATGTCGTCCAGGATCTCGGTCGCCGGCCGGCTGCGCCCCGCCCCGCGCGCGATCGTGGTGATGCAGAAGGTGCAGCGGTTATCGCAGCCGTCCTGGGCCTTGACAAAGAGGCGCGTCCGCAGTCGCAGCCCCGGGATCGGCTGGCGCTCCAGCGGTTCGAGGTCGAACTCGTTTTGGGTCGTCTGCAGCAGATCCGCCACGAGCAGGTCCTTGCGCGGGTTGGGGACCACCTCCCGCACGCCCGCCAGGCTGGCGGCTTCGGCGGGGTTCAGCGTCGCCCAGCAGCCCGTGGCGATGATCTGATCCACGCCCGCCCGCTCGATCTGGCGCACCTTCTGCTTTGAATCCGAGACGGCCGCCGTCGTGACCGCGCAGGTGTTGACGATCGCCAGGTCGGCCTCGTCTGGCGCGGCGACCAGGGTGTGTCCCGCCGCCCGCAGTTGGCGGGCATAGGCTTCGATCTCCGCCTGGTTCAGGCGGCATCCGATGGTGTCCAGGTAGACCTTCATGGCGCAAAGACGATAAAGTTGTCGAACCGGATGTCCGTTCCGGCGTTTTGATAAGTCCCCGCGATCAGCCCCACGTCCCCTCTCGGAAATTCCGCATCGCGCACCTGGGCTAGCTTTTCGCCGTTGACATAGAACGTCAGCGTGTCGCCGATGCAGTCCGCCCGCAGGTGGTTCAGCGCCGCGCCTTTGAGGATGGCCTCGGAAGGCTGCAGCGAATCGTTCTCGATCAGGGTGTAATCCTGGCCCTTGATCTTGCCGATGCCATAATAGCCGTCGCTGCTTATGATAAATGTGTAAAAGCTGTCCGGGCGGGTCGCTCGGCAGATGATCCCAAAGCGGTTATCACGCTCGCCGCCGACCTTCAACGCGTCCACCTCGACGCGCACGTCCTGGAAGTCCTTGCCCGGCATGCTCCAGATGTCCAGGTTGGGCTCGTTGACAAAGATGCGATACACGCCGTCGGCGTAATCGGTCTCGCCCTGCATGGTCGCGATGCGGTTCCATCCGCTGTCAGGGTCGGCGAAGTTATCCTGAAAGAGCACGTCTCCCGGCTCCGGCGTCGATGATCCACGCAGCGCCTGGCACGCCAGTGACGAGAAAAGCAGCCCCATCAGGGGGATGGACAAAAAAAGACGGATAGGTTTCATTCGGAAAGCATCCTGGCTGAAATTCAGCGCGCTTATTTTACCGTCAGTTCGGGACAGCAGAGATCGTCATTGCGAAGCCCGCTTCTTGGGCTGAAGCAATCTCCCTGCTGGCTCATCCCGCAGGAATCCCTTATCCCGAATCCACGTAATTTTAGCACACCTTATGGGAACGCCGCCGCAGGCGCAGCTTGCCGGTCAGGGCGCGCCGCTCTCCAGCAAACGTCCCGCCTGGCTCCCGCTTGGCCCATCGGGGTCGAGCGCCTGCGCTGCCTGGAGATGACCGGTCGCGGTGGCCGGGTCGTTTTGCAGCAGATAGGATAAGCCCAGGTGAAGATGCGCCGGGGCGTAGCTCGGGTCGATTTGCAGGGCGCGGATCAGGAATTTTTGTGCGCCTGCCAGGTCGCCCAGGTAGATCAGCACACGCCCCATCAAATCCAGGTCGACCGGGTCCGCTGGACGGTCGATCAGCAGCCGCCGGGCGGTGGGCAGGGCGGCCTGCTCGACCTGGTAATTGTAATCCAGCGCAAAGCGGACGATCTGGCGCAGGTAAGCCGGGTCGTAGGGGGAGAGGCTGGCGGCTTGCTGATAGAGGTCATAGGCCGAGGCGAGGTCGCCGGCCTCGGCCTGGATCGATGCCATTTGAGCCAGCAGCACCGGGTTGCCCGGATCGATGGCGCTGGCGCGCTGGATCGCCTCCAGCGAGCGTCCATATTCCTCCTGGCGTTGCCAGTAAAGCGAGAGGAACGTCCAGGCGGAGAGCGAGCCAGGGTCCAGCGCCAGGGCGGTCTGCAGCTCGAAAAGGCCGTCTGAAGGCGCCTCATCCGCCTTGCCCGCGTTCTGCAGATGCTGGCGCGCCTCGCCCAGGTAAGCCCAGGCCTCGGCATAGCCTGGCTGCTGCAAGATAGCCTGGCGAAAGGCCTCCGCCGCCAGCCCCCAGTTGTCAAGAGTCGCCAGCGCCCGTCCAGAGGCGAGCAGGGAATAAGCGGAGGATCCGCTCAGGCGCGCCCCCAGGATGGCGCGCCGCAGGGCTGCGACCGGCCCGGCGAGTTGGGGGTCGAGCCCCGCCGCCTGGTCGAGGTGTGGGATAGCTGCCTCAGGGTCATAGGCTGCCAGCAGCAATCCGAGCTGATAATGCGCTTGCGCGTTCTGCGGCTCTTGAGTCAGGAGCGATTCCCAGGCCCGGCGTGCGGCCGGGTAGTCGGCCTGAGCAAGGTGCAGGGCCGCGAGCGTGCGCGTCGCGTCCATTGAAAGCCCGCTTTGGCCGGTAATCGCTTCCCACGCCTCGAGGGCGCTGGCCGCGTCTCCCATTTGCAGATAGGCTTCGGCTAACAGCGCCATTGTTGAGGCTCGGGCGTGGGGCTTGGGGCTCAGGCTGAAGCGGCTCGACTGCGCCAGCGAACTCTCGAGATAGTGCACGGCCAGTTCGGGTTGCCCCGCCTGAAGGGCCTCGCGGGCGGCTTCTTCCCACAGCCCGCCGTCCCACGGGCTGCATGCTGCGGCTGCGGCTGCTGGCATCCAGGGCTGCGCCTCCGCGGGTGTACGCCCCTCCAGGGCTGTCCGGCAGTCGGGGGAAATGCCCGGCAGCAGGGCCGCCGGCAGGAGAAGAGAGAAAAGCAACAGCAGGCTCAGCACACCGCTGGGTGCGAGAAGTCCGCGCCGGTCAAGTCGGCTCACGCTCTTGATTATATCGACATTGGCGCAGCGCAACGAGGGGGATTTGCCCGCC
>JADYYC010000215.1 GCA_020853835.1 Anaerolineales bacterium | reverse complement strand
CCATATCTGATACAATATGCACACGAAAGGGATCGAAATGCCAGACCGTTCCCAGGATTGGTTCAAACAAGCCGAGCGTGACCTGGACCAGGCCCGCCACTCCTGCGAAGCTGGCCGCCACGAATGGGCCTGTTTTGCCGCGCAGCAGTCCGCCGAAAAGGCCGTCAAGGCCCTCCACCTTCGCCTGAAGCAAGAAGCCTGGGGACACGTGGTCGCCCGCCTGCTGAGCGAGCTTCCGGCTGAGATGAACACCCCCCAACAACTCATCGAAAAAGGCCGGGTGTTGGATAATTTTTACATCCCAACCCGTTACGCAAACGGTCATCCGAGCGGCGCCCCTTTTGAGCATTATGGACCTCTGCAGAGCGGCCAGGCTATCCAGTATGCCAGTGAGATCCTTGAATACGTCCGTGATCAAATGGCCCGGCCTTCAGACCGTTGACCGGGCCGCGCGCGACTGGGCCAACCGCCAGGCCAGCCTCCATCCCCGGATCGAGCGCGCCGCCTATTTCGGTTCTTACGCCCGGCGCGACTGGGGCGTCGGCAGCGACCTGGACCTGCTTCTGATCGTGAGCGAATCGCCCCTGCCCTTCGAGATGCGCGCCTCGCAGTTCGATACCACCCCACTGCCTGTTCCGGTCGATCTGTTGGTCTACACCAGCGGCGAATGGCGGCAAATGATCGAAGGGGCCGGTAGTTTTATCCGCCGGCTCCAGGCTGAAGCAGTCTGGATCTACCCTGCTCAGATCACATAACAGCCCGCGCTTCATTTACCCTCGCTTAACGGCAAATTTCAATTATAATCTGACCATCCATTGTTAGCGCTCTGGGGGTCTCATGACACAAACCGCCTCTTCGCATACACCTCTGCACCTAGCCGCCAGCAAACAGCCCCGCCTCCAGCCCTACGAGGCCATCAAGCGCCTGATCGACCTGATCGCCGCCGCGCTGGGGTTGCTGCTGCTGGCCCCGCTCCTGGCCCTGCTCGCCTGGGTCATCCGCCGCGACTCGCCCGGCCCGGCCTTCTACCGCAGCCCGCGCCTCGGCCGCGGCGGGCGTACCTTCCAGATGCTCAAGTTCCGCACCATGCACGAGCGCCCCGAGAGCTACACCGGGCCGCGCATCACCGCCCAGGACGACCCGCGCGTCACCAGCCTGGGGCGCTGGCTGCGCGACACCAAGCTCAACGAGCTGCCCCAGCTCTGGAACGTGCTCACAGGCGAGATGAGCCTGGTCGGCCCCCGCCCCGAAGACCCCGAGATCGCCGCCGGCTGGCCCGAGGACGTCCGCCGCGAGCTGCTCTCCGTCCGCCCGGGCGTCACCTCCCCCGCCTCCGTCGTCTACCGCAATGAGGAAACCCTGCTCCACAGCGGCAGCGTGATGGAGAGCTACCTGGACGAGATCCTGCCCAGCAAGCTGCGCCTGGACCAGCTCTACGTGCGCCACCGCAGCCTGTGGGGCGACCTGGACGTGCTCTTCTGGACCATGCTCTCCCTGGCGCCGCGCCTCGAGCGCGCCGCCCCGCCCGAGGTGGACCTGTTCGCCGGGCCCATCTACCGCCTCATGCGCCGCTACGTGAGCTGGTTCACCATCGATACGCTGATCACCTTTGCCGCCATCGCCCTGGCCGGGCTGGCCTGGCGCTCGTTTGGCCCGCTCGACGTCGGCTGGCCGCGCGCCATCGGCCTGGCGTTGGGTTTTGCATTGCTCTTCAGCCTCACCGGCGCTGCCCTGGGCGTCCACCGGGTCGCCTGGTCCAAAGCCGCCCCCGAGGATGTCTTTGACCTGCTCCCCGCCACCGCCCTTGCCACGCTGATCTCGCTCCTGTTCAACAACCTCGTCCACACCACGAGCGCGGATGGGGAGCACCTGATCATCTGGTCTGCAAAGCCCCTCTTTCCAACCGGGCTGATCCTGACCGCGGCTGGGCTGGCCTTTGCTGGATTTGTCATTGTGCGCTATCGCGAGCGCCTGCTCACCGGCATGGCGCACCGCTGGCTCGCCTGGCGCGGCCCGGCCGCCTCCCCGCGCGATCGGGCCCTGATCATCGGCGGCGGGCAGACCGGCCAGTTTGCCGCCTGGATGCTCAGCGACAGCCGCTACTCGGCCACGCTTCAGGTGGTCGGGCTGATCGATGACGACTTGTTCAAGCAGGGCGCCCGCATCCACGGCCTGCAGGTGCTTGGTCAGCGCGCCGATATCCAGGCCCTGGTGGAGCGCCTGGACGTCGGGCTGATTCTATTTGCAATCCACAACATCTCGCCCGACGAACGGCGCAAGCTGCTCGGCATCTGCCAGAAGAGCGGGGCGCGCCTGGTGATCTTCCCAGACATCCAGGCCGCCATGGAAAAGGCGCTGCAAAACGGCCACCGCGCAGAAAAACCGCACCAGGGCAGCCTGCCATGCGAGCTCTGCCTGGAACAGGCTGCGCCGCTCAAAGTCGGCGCCTGGCTCGAGCGCCTCGAAACCCTGGCCGGTCAGGGCGACCTGGCCGGCGTGCAGGCTGAAGTGCGCCAGATGCGGGAGGAGATAAATGTCTGATTTCTGGAGCGGGAGGCCGGTCCTGGTCACCGGCGCGGGCGGGTTTATCGCCAGCCACCTGGTCGAGCGCCTGGTCGCCGCCGGGGCTCAGGTGCGCGCCTTTGTGCGCTACAACTCGCGCCGCGACCCGGGTCTGCTGCGCCTGCTCCCACCTCAAACCCTGACAGGGGTCGAGATAATCGCCGGCGACCTGCGCGACCTGCCCGCGGTCGAACAAGCCGTGCTGGGCGTCTCGCACGTCTTTCACCTGGGCGCCCTGATCGCCATCCCGTATTCCTACGTCCACCCCGCCGAAGTGGTCGAGACCAACCTGACCGGCTCGCTCAACGTGCTGCTTGCTGGAAGAGCGGCCGGCGTCCAGCGTATCATCCACACCTCGAGCAGCGAGGTGTACGGGACTGCGCGGCGCGTCCCGATCGATGAAAGCCACCCGCTGCAGGGCCAATCCCCCTATTCGGCCAGCAAAATCGGCGCCGACAAGCTCGCCGAAAGCTTTCACCTCTCCTTCGACCTGCCCGTTGTGACCCTGCGCCCGTTCAACACCTACGGGCCGCGCCAGTCCACCCGCGCCGTCATCCCGACCATCATCACCCAGGCGCTGACCTCGGACGCGGTGCGCCTGGGCAACCTGGATGCCAGCCGCGACCTGACCTACATCTCCGATACCATCGAAGGTTTTATGCGCGCGGCTGAGACCCCCGGCCTGGAAGGGCAAACGATCAACCTGGGCGCCGGCCGCGAGATCCGCATCGGCGACCTGGCCCAAAAGGTGATCGAATTGATCGGCCGCCCGGTCCGGGTCGAGGTCGAAGCCCAGCGCCTGCGCCCGCAAAAAAGCGAGGTCGGGCGCCTGCTCTCCGACAACCGCCTTGCGGCCCGGCTGATGGGCTGGCAGCCCCGGGTGGACCTGGACGAGGGTCTGCGCCGCACCATCGCCTGGGTGCGCGACCACCTGGACGAATACCCCGCCCAGGGATACCACATCTGACCCGCCTCACGCAGGGTGAAATGCCGCCCTTGACCAAACCATCCGACCCCGAGGTAACCAGGAAGCTATGAACGCCATCATCTTAGCCGGCGGAAAGGGCGCCCGCCTGGCGCCCTACACCCGCATCCTCCCCAAACCCCTCATGCCGATCGGCGACATGCCCATCCTCGAGATCCTGCTGCGCCAGATGCACAACGCCGGCGTGCGTCACGTCACCCTGACCGTGGGTTATCTCGGCGAGTTGCTGCGAGCCTTCTTTCAGGACGGCAGCCGGCTGGGCTTGCAGATCGACTACAGCTTCGAAGAGCAGCCGCTTGGCACCGCCGGCCCGCTTGCGCTGGTTGCCGACCGCCTGGATGACACTTTCCTGGTCACCAACGGCGACGTGCTCACCACCCTGGACCTGTGCGCCCTGGTGGATGATCACCGCCGTTCGGGCGCCGCTGCCACCATTGCCAGCCATGCCCGCAACGTGAAAATAGACCTGGGCGTGCTCGAGTTCGACGGCGACCAGCGCCTCAAGGGTTATATCGAAAAACCCACTTACAACTTCTTTGTCAGCATGGGCATCTACGTCTTCGAGCCGCGCGTCCTGGACTACATCCCCCGCAACCAGTACCTGGACTTTCCAGACCTGGTCCTCAAGCTGATCGCCGGCGGCGAGCAGGTGCGCGGTTATCCATTCGATGGGTACTGGCAGGACCTGGGCCGCGCCGACGATTACGAGCAAGCCGTGCAGGATTTCGAAGCGCTTCGCCCGCAGATCCTCAAGGATAATGGCCGCTTATGAACTGGCGCGTCCCTCTCGCAGACCTGGATTATAGCGAAGAAGAAGAACAGGCCGTGCTCGATGTCCTGCGCGGGCGCTGGCTCACCATGGGCAGCATGACGCGCAGCTTTGAAGAGCGCTTTGCCGAGGTGCACGGGGCGCGCTTTGCCTTCGGCCTCTCGAACGCCACCACAGCCCTGCACCTCGCCTGCCTGGCGCTCGGGATCGGCCCCGGCGATGAAGTCATCGTGCCTTCGCTCTCCTTTGTCGCGACCAGCAACGCCGTGCTCTACACCGGGGCGAGCGTACGCTTTGCCGAGGCGCTCGGTCCGCACGACCTCACGATCGACCCAGCCGAGATCCAACGCCTGGCAAACCCGAACACCCGGGCGGTGATCGTGATGCATTACGGCGGCTATCCATGCCACATGGAAGAAATCACCGGGCTCGCTCAGCAGCTCGGGCTGGCAGTGATCGAAGACGCCGCCCACGCCCCCGGGGCGCGCTTGCACGGTCGATCCTTAGGAACCTGGGGCGATATCGGCTGCTTCAGCTTCTTTTCAAATAAGAACCTCTCGACCGGCGAGGGCGGCATGCTCCTGACGGGGCGCGAGGATCTGGCACAGAAGGTGCAGGCTTTACGCTCGCATGGAATGACCAGCCTGACCTGGGACCGCCACCAGGGTCACGCCTATAGTTACGACGTGGTGGAGCTCGGATACAATTACCGCACCGACGAGATCCATTCGGCATTGGGGCTGACGCAGCTCGGCAAGCTGGCTGCCAACAACGCCCGCCGGATGGAACTCAGCCTGGACTACTGGAAGCGCCTGAAAGACACGCCGCTCGTTTTCCCCTTCCAGGAACGCGCCCAGGAAGAGGGGGTACTCCCCGCCGGTCATCTTTTCCCCGTACTGCTGCCCGAAGGCGTCGAGCGCCAGGCGTTTATGGATCACATGCGCGCGGCCGGCGTGCAGACCAGCATCCACTATCCTCCGATCCACCAGTTCTCATATTACCGCGAGCGTTATCCGCAGGTCAGCCTGCCGCTCACTGAAGCGTTGGCCCGGCGGGAAGTAACCCTGCCGCTCTATCCAACCATGCGCCCTGAAGACCTGGATGCGGTTGTGGACGGCTGCACACAATTTTTCAAGCTGGGCCATGCATAACAAAAAAGGAATTATCACCGGCGATGTGCGCCGGTCGACTGTTTTATCACTGTGATTTCATTGCCAGATAGGAGTTTATAGAGATGGAAATTCGACAGTACTTATTGCTTGTCAAACGCTGGGCCTGGCTGCTGATACTGGGCGCGGTTCTGGGCGGCGCAGCAGCCTATGGATTGAGCTCGCTGCAGCCGGTCGTGTACCAGACCTACACGCGCGTGATGGTCAGCAGCTCGCCGGAGATCCAGAACCAGTCTTACAACTATTACCTGGACAGCCAGTTGGTTAAGACTTATGCCCAGATTTTCAACTCTGAGCCGATCATGAAACAGTTGAGCGAGAAGCTGGGCTACCCGGTTTCGAGCGGTCAGATCCAGGTGCGCCAGGTGCCGGATGCCAACCTGCTGCAACTGGTGGTGACCGACAATGACCCGCAGCGCGCCGCCGATATCGCCAACGCTGTGGTCGAGGTGTTCATCGATTACAACACCGGCCTGCAGGACGAGCGTTATAAATCGACCGAAGAGAGCCTGAAGGCCCAGATCGCGCAGATCGAAGGTCAGATCAGCCTGCTGCAGGATGAAATGTCCCACGTCTCGGAGAGCACGCTGGAATCCGAAAGGCAGCAAATCGAACAGCAGTCGCGCCAAATCGAGCAGATGCTCGCCTCGGTAGAGGATGAAATCATCTCGCTTGAGACGCAGATCGAAACCTTTATCCCCACGCCAGCCGTGACCAATACCCCCGCCCCAAGCTGGATCATCCCAACTTCAACGCCGGTGCCGGTTCCAACCCCCACCCTCTCTTCCGCCGCCCAACTGCGCTATAAAGAGCTTCAAATCCGCCGCGACCAGTTGGATGACATGCGGGCGCTCTTCCAGCAGGCTTATGGGAACCTGCTTGTCATGCAGCAATCGACCACCGGCGACCCGGCGCTGCGCCAGAGCCAGATCCAAACCACCCTGGCGCTCTACCAGCAGATCTATTCCAACCTGCTCTCCAGCTATGAGAACGTCCGCCTGGCCCGCCTGCGCAGCACGCCCAACGTGGTGCAGATCGAGCCAGCCCGCGTTCCTGGCGGCCCCATCCAGCCTCAGCCCATGCGCAACGGCGTGCTCGGCGCCATCAGTGGGTTGATCATGATGGGCGCGGTGGCTTTCCTCACCGAGTACCTGGATGACACTCTAAAGACCCCCGAGGATGTCACCCACCACTTGCACCTGCCGGTGTTGGGGCTGATCGGGCAGATGAGAAAAGAAAAGAGCAAAGGGGGATCGGGGCAAGGTTTGTACGTCGCCGATAACCCGCTCTCCGTGATCACCGAAGGCTTTCGCACGCTGCGCACCAACCTCGAGTTCGCCGCGATCGACCAGCCTATCCGCATCCTGCAAATCACCAGCGCCGGGCCGGGGGAGGGCAAGACGACGGTTGCCGCCAACCTCGCCGCCATTATCGCGCAGGGCGACCGGCGGGTGCTTTTGGTCGACGCCGATCTGCGCAAACCCGCCATACATCAGTACCTCGGCATCTCAAACCGGCGCGGGTTGGTCGATATTCTGCGCGACCCGGAGCTGCTGGACGAGGTGGTCGCCGATCTTAACGAATCTGGCATGAAAGTGATCACCAGCGGCAAACAGCCGCCAAACCCCGCCGAGTTGATGGCCTCCGAACGCATGGAGCGCGTGCTGTCCGAGTTCAGGGAGCTGGCAGACCTGGTGATCGTTGATTCTCCGCCCGGGATCATCAGCGACCCGATCGCGCTTTCGGCCAAGGTGGACGGTGTGCTGGTCGTGATCGAGCCCGGGCGGACGCGCATCGGTCCGGCTCAGGTATTGATGGAGCAATTGAACCGGGCCGGGGCGCGGGTAGTTGGCGTGGTGCTCAACCCGGTCTCGCGCCGCAATTCGCACTACTACACCAAGTATGAATATTATTCATCCTATTACAGTTCCAAGGGATATTACGGCTCGAATGGCAAGAACTCTAATGGAAAAATCAAACACAGCCAGTCACAGGAGCAAAGCCAACGCGAGCCTTAGCCCTGCGCTTATCGAGTATTGAGATCTGGCCCGTTGCGGTCGTGACCGGAGCAAGCCTGGTATATCCAGACTTGCTCCTTTTCGCGGTGTTGACAGCCGCCCTCTTTTGGATCGTCCGTTTCATCGCCAGCGGGCGGTTCAGCGTCCGCACCCCAATCGACCTGCCGGTGGGGTTGTTGCTCCTGCTGGTCCCAGTTACGCTGTGGGTCACCACCCTTCCAGAGGTAACCCGCCTGCAGGCGCTGCGGTTGTTGAGCGGGGTCGGCCTGTACTATGCCATCGTGAACTGGAGCAATTCCACCAAACGGCTGCGTTTATTGCTCACCGGGCTGCTGCTGACCGGGGGCTTCCTGGCATTAATGGCTCCTTTTACCGTGATTTGGCCGGTTGGCAAGCTGTCGTTTATCCCGCACGGCTGGTATGAGCGGTTCCAGCTCCTCCTGGCCGATTCTATCCACCCCAACGTGCTGGCAGGCAGCCTGGTGTTGATCCTGCCGGTCTCCCTGGCCTGGCTGTTGGAAGGCTGGAGCAAAATGGACTGGTTTGAGCGGGGTTTCAGCGGATCGGTCACGCTGCTGCTCCTGGGGATGCTGGCGTTCACGCAATCGCGCGGGGCCTGGATGGCCGCGGCGGTTGCAGTCGGCCTGGTGCTGTTGCTGCGGTTTCGCTGGGGTTGGATCTTGCTGGCGAGCCTGGGGGCTGCTGGCTTTCTGGCGTTGAGCTGGCTGGGATTAGGGCGCTTCCTCGAAATCATGCTGTCCGCCAGCTCAACTGGCGGGGTTGCGCTGCGTCAAGAGATCTGGTCACGCGCGCTCATGATCATCCAGGATTTCCCATTTACCGGGATTGGGATGGGCTCGTTCACCAGAGTAGCCGATGTCATGTACCCGTTCTTTCATGGCTCGCCCGGAACCATCAATCATGCCCACAACCTTTTCCTTCAGATCGCGGTCGATCTGGGCATCCCCGGTTTGATCGCCTGGCTGGCAATCTTCTTTATCGTCACCCTTATGGCAGTGCAGTTATTACAAAAAGGTCGTCAAAACCGGGACCTGCGCTTGAGCGCCCTGGGCATCGGGACGCTGGGAAGCCAGTCCGCTCTGTTCATCCATGGCCTGACCGACTCGGTCACCTGGGGCATGGTTCGTCCTGCACCGCTTGTCTGGGCGATTTGGGGGCTGGCGACCGCCGGCTGGCTCATCCTGCAAACCAGAAAGAAAACCTGAATAAAAACCTGAATTTGCTTCCTTTCATATAAAAGGACGGAGCAGAAAACCCGCTCCGTCCTTTTTTTTAAAAGAGTGTTTCGTTTCTGGCGTGAAACCGCTGCCCGATCCCGTGCGAACATCTGAAGCCGTCCAGGTCTATTATCCAGACTGGCCTAACTCATCCGGTATGATCCTCGTTCTTTTGCTAAAATGATATGAATTCGAGATAAGAGCCTCTTGTCAGTGTGAGTATTTCCACAGCGCCAGCGCTCTTCAATCCAGAACGACACCCTTATGCCTCTGCGAGCCCCCGTTCTTTGGCGGCGTGGCAGTCTCCCGGTGTCACTAGGAGGGCAGTTTGCGCCCGAAGCAGCCTCCAAAATGAGCCAGCGAGGAGATTGCTTCAGCCCGAAAAGCGGACTTCGCAATGACTATCTCTGCTATCTCGAACTGACGGTAAAATTAGCGGGCACCCCATATCACCAGACCCGTTCTTCACCCGGATCGTCTTTTGAACAGCGCTCACATCCCGCGCAGGCGGGCAAACCTGGCAGTCTTTTTCAACGACAAAGAATATTTCCGCGAGCTTTGGCGCTTTGCGCTGCCAATTGTCCTGCAAAACCTGATCACGTCCTCGCTAAACCTCGGCAGCGTGGTGATGATCGGGCAGCTCGGGGATGCCCCGGTTGCCGCGGTTGGATTGGCAAACCAGGTTTTTTTCCTGTTCGAGCTCGTACTGTTTGGCATCAACAGCGGCGCGGCCATGTTCACCGCCCAGTTCTGGGGGAAGCGTGACCTTCCAAGTATTCGCAAGACGCTCAGCCTGGCTTTGATATTGGGGATGAGCGTCGCCACGCTCTTTCTTGCGGCATCTCACTTCATCCCCGAATTGGTGATGGGCGTCTACTCAAAGGATCTGGAGGTGATCGCGCTGGGCAGCGATTACCTGCGCATATTTGGGTGGTCGTACCTGCTCATGGCGGTCAGCTTCGGGTTTGCTATGGTGCTGCGCTCGACGGGCAACGTGCGCCTGCCGGTTACGGTGAGCATTTCCGCGTTCGGGTTCAATATCCTGCTCAGTTATCTGTTGATCTTTGGAAAAATAGGCTTTCCGGCTATGGGGGTGCGCGGCGCAGCGCTGGCGGGCCTCCTGGCGCGCCTGCTGGAATTTGGCGTGCTGCTTGGCATCGTTTATCTGCGCCGCATACCGATCGCCCCGCGCCTGACCGATCTCCGCAGTCTGAACCTTTCGTTTGCCGCGAGCCTTTTCAAGCGCATTCTGCCGGTCATCCTCAATGAAACTTTTTGGTCGACCGGCATCACCGCATATTACGTCGTCTATGGCCGTCTCGGCACCGATTCGATCGCGGCGATGAACATCGTCTCGACCATCGACAACCTGGCGCTGGTCGTGATCTTCGGCGTCGCCAACGCCACTGCCATCATGGTCGGCAACCGCATCGGGGCTGGGGAGGAGGAGAAAGCCTACCATTCCGCCGTCCGCTCTCTGGTCATCTCCATCGTCATGGGCATCCTGATCGGGGGGGTAGTGATCCTCGCCTCATCTCATATCTTGACCCTGTACAGGGTATCCGACCAGGTGATCGAATATGCCCGGCGCGCCCTCGTCATCCTGGGCCTTTTTTTGTGGGTGCGCGGCTCGAACGGGCTGATCGTGGTAGGCATTCTGCGCGGCGGTGGGGACACCCTGTTCTCATTTCTGCTGGACGGCATGGTCATCTGGCTGGTGGGCGTGCCGCTCGCCTTTTTCACGGCTTTCGTGTTAGATTGGCCGGTCTATCTGGTGTACCTGGCGATCCTGTCCGAGGAAGTGATCAAATTTTGCGCCGGCTGCTGGCGCATATTTTCAAAACGCTGGATCCACAACCTGACCCACAGGGTAGAATAAGCCCAGGATGCGGCCCTCGTTTTTTCATCACCTGCACCCCCCTACCATCCCCGCCGCCCAGGCGCGCTTGCGTTACACTCTGGGCGCCGGCGGGCTTTCGTTTTTCCTGCTCCTGGTCGTCGCCCTGACCGGCCTGCTCGAGATGTTTTACTACGTCCCCGTTCCAGAACAGGCTGCCCTTTCGGTGCAGGAAATCAGCTTTCTGGTGCCGTTTGGGGGCCTGGTGCGCAACCTGCATTTCTGGTCCGCTCAATTTTTAGTCATCTTCAGCCTGGTGCACCTGCTGCGCGTCATCCTCACCGGCGCCTACGCTCCGCCGCGGCGGATCAATTACCTGATCGGGATCGGGCTGTTGGGGTTGATCTTAACGCTCGATTTCAGCGGCTACGTTTTGCGCTGGGATAACGGCGTGCATTGGGCGCTGGTGACCGGGACAAACCTGATCAAGACCATCCCGGTCATGGGGGAAACCCTCTACCGTCTGGTCACCGGCGGATACGAGCTCGGCCCCCCGACGCTGATCCGCTTCTATGCCTGGCACGTCTTTGGGCTGGCGCTCGCAGCAGCGTTCTTAACCGGCTGGCACATTTTTCGCGTCCGTCGAGACGGCGGGATCGCCGTGCCCCCGCCCGAGCTGCGCTCCGACCACAGCCGGAT
>JADYYC010000214.1 GCA_020853835.1 Anaerolineales bacterium | reverse complement strand
TGACCGGCGGGACCATGTAGTCTGGGAGCTGTTCGGAAAGGTAATCACGCAGCTCTTTCTTTGAAACGGTTTTATTTGCCGCGGTTTCGATATACGCGACGAGTTGTTTGTTGTCTGAGGCGTGTTTGAGCTCGCGCGCGATCACGGCCGAATTTTCGACGCCTGGAAATTGCTGCAACATCGCTTCGATCACTGCCGGATCGACCCGAAACCCGCGGATTTTGATCTGCGAATCTTTCCGCCCCAGGTGTTCAAGGCTGCCATCGCCTCTGATCCGGCCCAGGTCTCCGGTGTGGAAGATGCGCCAGCCAGGGTTTTCAGGGTCGTCCACAAAGCTTTCTGAGGTGAGAGAGGGGAGGCGCCAGTATCCGGGCGACAGGTGCCGGCTGCGCACCAGTATTTCGCCGATCTCCTGATCCGCCACCGGCTGCCCGCTCTCATCCGCCAAGATGATCTGCTTATCACCGATCGGAAAGCCGGCCGGCAGGCTGTGCCCTTGAAATGGGCTGCGGTGATCGACTTTCATCCTGGCGATGATGCCCGTTTCGGTCATCCCCAGCACGTTCACCAGGACACAGGTATCGGGAAAATGGTTTTGAAACAGGGAGACATCCTGGCTGGTGACGGGTTCGCCGCCCAGAACGATGATGCGCACGTGTTCAAATTGCCGCTGTCTGGGTATCAGGTGCAGCATGTGCCTGAACGTGGATGGCGTGGAGAGCAGCACTGTGATCTCTTCCCGTATGACCCACTCGGGCAGACCGCCCAGCCCTTCGGTGCGAATGTCATACAGGCAGACCGTCCCGCCGTTCAACAGGCCGCCGTAGAAAGCAAAGCGCGAAGCCTCGAAGCCGAAGGAGATAAACACCGCAAAGCGGTCATCCGGCAGCAACTGCAGATCGCTCGTCTGGGCGACCATGTTGTGAAGCACGTCCTCGTGAGAGTGGATCACGCCTTTTGGCGTTCCGGTCGTGCCGGAAGTGTACAGGATGTAAGCCAGGTCCTGGCTCACGTTGGGGATATTAGGGTTTTCTACTGGCAGGTTCTCTTCCAACGTATCGAGGTTCAACACGCTTGTCCGGTTAGGGACTGCGAGTGAGGTCATCGCCAGGGGCAGGTTTTGATAATTGGTGATGACCAGATCAGTATGGATATCGTCCAGGATGTGGGTGATCCAGGCGCGCGGATAGAACGGATCGACCGGCACATAGGCTTTTCCGGCTTTGAGGGTCCCCAGGATCGCCTGGATGGCGCCCGGCCCGTGTTCCAGGATAAAGGGGACCGGCTCCGAGTTTGCGCCCCGGGCGCGGATGATGGCATGCGCCAGGCGATTGGCCTCCTCATTCAATTGTGTATAAGTCAGGCTGGTCGTCCCGCAGCGCAGCGCGACGCGATCTGGAAAATTCCTCGCCACTTCTTCAAAGCGGGCTGTGAGGGTCCCGTAAATGGCCGACTCGTCAAAGCGCAGCACCTCGACTGCGTTTGCCTGAAACAGATTGCGCAACTGGCGGTTCCTGCCCTCCATTTATTCCTGCCTCTCGAGCTGGTCGATATGCCAGGGCGCCAACCTTCGGCTGACCGACTGTAATGCCAGGTTGATCCCAAACCCCAACAAGCCGATCACGATCAGGCTGGCGTACAGTTCTTCGATGCGCAGGGTCTGCCAGGAGAACCAGATAATAACCCCCAGGCCCTCTTTAGCAGCCAGGAGCTCGACCGCGATTGCAATGACCATAGCCATGTTAATGGCCAGCCTGATCCCGGTGAAAATCGAGGGCAAGCTGCCGGGAAATATCACCCGGCTGAAGGTCTTCCAGGCGCTCGCGCCATAGTTTTCGGTGACTTCGAAATAGACCGGGTTAAGCTGGTGCACGCCGGCCATGCAGTTGATCAACATTGGAAAGAAAGCTGCGATGGCGATTGCTACGACCTTCGAGGCTTCGCCAATGCCAAAGATGATCATGATCAAAGGAAAGATCGCGATTTTGGGGATCGGATGCAGCGCGGCGATGATCGGATCCACAACTGTCCTCAGGCGCGGCGACCAGCCCATCCCCAGTCCCAGAACCAGACCGCTCAGCGCGCCGATCAGAAAACCGATCATCAACCGGGAAAGCGTCGCGGACAGGTGCGGCAGCAGTTTGCCGTTGGCGATCATCTGAAACAGGGTCTTGAGGATCTTGGTCGGCGGGGGGAAAAATAACGGCGATAAAAGCCCCACTCTGGAGGCCAGCTCCCAGCCTGTTAACACCAGCCCGGCAAGCAAGAGGGGCAGCCAGGGCTCCAGGCGCAGCCACAACCGCTCGCCTGTCATCTTCATGGAAGAATGCTCAGATCTTTCCTGACCTCGTCTTCCAACATTTTCCAGATGTGCCAT
This sequence comes from Anaerolineales bacterium, assembly GCA_020853835.1. GTDB lineage: Bacteria > Chloroflexota > Anaerolineae > Anaerolineales > UBA4823 > UTCFX2. The sequence continues at coordinate 2,220 of JADYYC010000214.1, read as the reverse complement.
CTAATCTCCGCCACTTCGGGGTGATCCCGGTTAGCCAGGTGGCGCGGCCGCGCCAGTGGAATGTCAATCTCCTGGCGGATTCGACCGGGACGACCGGACATGACCAGGACCCGATCACCCAGAAGGATTGCTTCTTCGATATCATGCGTGACATAGATCACGGTCTTACGATGATCTCTCCAGATGCGCAGCAGCTCTTCCTGCATCACCAGCCGGGTTTGGGAATCCAGCGCGCCAAACGGCTCATCCATCAGCAGGATATGCGGGTTCGCCAGAAAAGCGCGCAGAATTGCCACGCGCTGCCGCATCCCTCCCGAAAGCTCGTGTGGGAAGCTGTGCATGAACCCGGAGAGGCCTACTTTGGTGATGAAATCGCGGGCGAGCTGGCGGCGCTCCTGCAGGCCAACTCCCTGAGTTTCCAACCCGAACGCAACGTTATCCTGGACGGACATCCAGGGGAAAAGCCCTTGCTCTTGAAAAACCATTGCGCTGCGCAGATGCCCGTTAGATTGTGGGATTGAAAAGACGATCTTCCCCGTGGTGGGTTCGACCAACCCGGCGATGATCTTGAGCAAAGTGGTTTTTCCGCAGCCGCTGGGTCCCACGATGCATACGAATTCCTGTTCGCGAACGGTGAAGTCGACATCCTGCAGGGCTGTGACTTCACCGCCGCGCGTCAGGTAAGATTTACTCAGATCGATGCATTCAAAAACCATCACTTACCACTTGTGTCAAATTACTTCAGCGCCTCGTTGGCGTCCTTCACAAAACTGAGGTCGAGCAGGTCTTCGGGCTTGACAGGGGCTAAAAGCAATCCCTTCGCCACTGCCCACTCCTGAAAACCGCTGATGCCGCTCGTTGCCAGGTCGATCATACCATCATCGCGCATCGACATCCAGCACGACTCTTCGACCTCTTTGGGGTCGATCTGAGTCTCCGCGGCGATGATTTCAATGTTGCGCGGCGTCTTGCCCTGATTGTACTGCCGCACGCCCTTTAAATAGGCGATCATGTACTTCCGCCCGATCTCGGGGTTCTTTTTGAGCAGGTTGGGCCCGTACATGTTGATCGAGAACTGGAAGTTCGGCATGACTTCTTGCCACGGGTGCCAGACCTCGCCATAACCGGCGTTCACAATCCGGATCGTCCAGGGGTCTGAAACCGCGGCGATGTCTATTGATTTGTTCCCCATTCCTTCCAGGCGCGCCGGCAGCGGGATGTTGAGTATCTCTACGTCGCTGCTGGAAAGCCCAACTTCCTTGAGCAGGAAGTCGAGGGCATATTCAGCCGAGCTTGCCGGCGTGAGCGCCACCTTCATGCCCTTGATATTGTGCAGGTCGTCCAGCGTACCGGCTTCAAGGATGTCTTTGCGGATCACGAAGGTCGAGGCCGCACAGCCCTGGGGATCCAGATACCCTTTATCCGACACGTATTTAATCTCGCCGCCCTGGGCGATGGCGTTTAGTGTGCTGACGTCGAAAAAGCCTGAGGCGACGTCGATCTGGCCCTGAGCCAGCGCCGGCATCGCTTCGGAGGTTTTGTCGATCCGGACGAACTCGACCTCGAGGCCCTGTTCGGCAAAAAACCCTTCCTCTTTGGCGATAAAGATCGGCGCATAGGAGAGAAACGGCAGGATGCTCACCGTGAGCTTGGTCATTTTGGCGGGGGCTTCGGTAGCAGGCGCAGCCGCTTCGGTCGCGGCTGGTTCGAAAGGCGGCTCGCTGGCGGCGGGCTGCGGCGTTGGGGCGGGCGCGCATCCTGAAATGACCAGTACTATGATCAACAAGCTGAAAATGAAATGGACCGCTTTTCTTGGCATGGTAGTTTCCTCATCTGGCTATATAGGGTTGGGCTGCTCACGTGCTGTTCCCGGCAGCGAGACGGGAAGGATTTTATCACAGCTTAAAAAAGTATTTCCTGGTTGGTTGCTCCTCGCAAGCCTTGTACTGCGCGCGGCAAGAGGTTCCACGCCAGGCAGTTTAGCGGAGCTCAATGTACGGCTGGTCTCAGGATAGGCAGGGGCAGCGTCTTAGGCTGGATGTTAGGGATCGGCAGCGGTGTATACGTCTCCCCGGTGCCAAGCGTCCCGTATGGGATAAGATAAAGCTGGATCGAGTTGTCGCCTCCCGGATATTTTTGGTAGGCGAAGAGCAGGTGCGAGCCATCCGGGCTCCAGGTCGGGTCCCGGTAGCAGCAGGTTCCGTTCACCGGGTTGATCTT